>JAFYJP010000209.1 GCA_017538085.1 Bacteroidales bacterium
CAAAGTTGCGCAATATGCTGATAATTTGCTGCTTGTGGGTATCACCTACAATACGACTTCCAAACAGCACGAGTGCCGTATCGAGAAGTAGGGACACACAGCCACGATCATGGTTCCTGAGCTTGTCGAAGGAACAGCTTGTCGAAGGAACAGCTTGTCGAAGGAACAGTTTGTCGAAGGACCGTGACAGCTGCATTTCGTTGGCGGACACACGCGCTGTGTCCCTACACGGTCGTATATCACTTGATATGGGCGACGCAATGACGAAGTCAGGACCATTGCAGTTGTCAAGAGTGTAAACAAAAAAAGCGGTCAACAAATTAATGCTGACCGCCAATTATAAAATAAAGAAAACTACTATGTTATCGGTTATGCACCGAGAATAAGTCTGTAGAAAGATTTGACTTTAAGTTCTTTGTCAACAGATTTGATATAATCTGAAACAGAGATTTTACCGTCGCGTACGAAGATTTGATCAAGAAGAGTGTTTTCCTTGAAGAACTTTTTCAGTTTACCTTCAGCGATTTTGTCAACCATATTTTCAGGTTTGCCTTCCTGACGGACCTGTTCACGAGCTATTTCCATTTCTCTTTCGATAACGTCAGCAGGTATTGACTGTTCATCCACAGCGATAGGAGCCATAGCGGCAACCTGCATAGCCAATTCGTGAGCAACAGTATTGCTTTGTTCACCAGCCTTATTCATAGCGACCAGAGTAGCCACTCTGTTGCCGAGGTGGTTATAGGCATTAACGAGTTCTGATTCAAGGTACAAATAGTGAGCAAGAGTATTCTTTTCACCAGTTTTACCTGTATTTTCGATAATACGGTCAGCGACTGAAACGCCGTCGATTATTTGATTATTGAGGTCTTCAAGAGATGTGATATGATTAGCGATTGCAACATCAATGATTGAGTTGGCAAGATTCATGAAATCAGGTGTATTAGCCACGAAATCAGTTTCGCAGTTAAGCATAATCATAGCGCCGAAAGTTCCGTCAGCGGAAACCTTAGCAATGATTTTACCCTCATTTGCATCTCTGTCAGCTCTTTTGGAAGCGACTTTCTGTCCTTTTTTACGGAGGATGTCAATAGCCTTCTGGACATCGCCTTCAGCTTCAACAAGAGCGTGTTTGCAGTCCATCATACCGGCGCCGGTCATTTTACGAAGTTCATTAACTTGTGATGCTGTTATATTCATTGTATGGTTTTTTAAAGGTTAATAATTATTTTGCTGAACGTCTTCTTCTTTGTTGTCTTTTGTCGTCGTCGTTAACGTCTTCGCTGTTTTCATCCTCGAAGTTGTCGGAATCATTTTCATTTTCTTCGTCTATTTCGACTGAATCATCTTCCTCACGTTTCTCCTTGTCGAGTTTACGTTCATCGAGGCCTTCCTGAATAGCGTCACACATAGCTTTTACTATGAGTTCTATTGATTTTGCAGCATCATCGTTAGCAGGGATTGGGAAATCAACCTGGTTAGGATCGGCATTGGTATCTACGATAGCGAAAGTAGGGATACCGAGTTTTTTAGCTTCTGCGACAGCAATATGTTCTTTAATAATATCGACTACAAAGAGAGCGGATGGAAGTCTGTTCAGTTCTGAAATACTTCCGAGGTTTTTCTCGAGTTTGGTTCTTTCACGCTCAATCTGTAATTTTTCACGTTTAGAGAGGTTTTTATAGTTACTTGAAGCCATTTGTCTATCGATAGCCGACATTTTGCGGACAGCCTTACGGATAGTGGCGAAGTTAGTGAGCATACCGCCCGGCCAACGTTCAGTGACATAAGGCATGTTGACGTTCTTGACTACTTCAGAGACGACATCTTTAGCCTGTTTTTTAGTAGCCACGAAGAGGACTTTCTTACCTGAGTGGGCAATCTGTTTGAGAGCAGCTGCGGCCTCGTCTATTTTGGCTTGTGTTTTGTATAAATCAATAATGTGGATTCCATTGCGCTCCATGAAAATATAAGGAGCCATATGAGGATTCCATTTTCTCTTAAGGTGGCCGAAGTGTACACCTGCCTTAAGAAGATCGTCAAAATTTGTTCTTGGCATTTTAGTTTACTTTCTTTAATTGGTTAATAATTAAACGCAACCACAGAGTAGCATCCCAGAAGGATGGTCTCTGTGATTTAGATACTAAACTATTATTATCTATTATCCTAACGTTTACTAAATTGAAATCTCTTACGAGCCTTAGGCTGACCCGGTTTTTTACGTTCAACAACACGAGGGTCACGATGGAGGAAACCATTTGATTTGAGTACTGGACGGTATTCTTCCTTATTAACTTCGCAGAGAGCTCTTGCAATAGCAAGACGCAATGCTTCAGCCTGACCTTTAAAGCCGCCGCCGTCAAGATGAACATACATGTCAAACTGACCTTCGGTGTTGGTAACAGCTAAAGGCTGATTTACGATATAGCGAAGTGTTGGCAATGGAAAATAGTTTTCCAAATCCTTCTTGTTGATAACGATCTTACCACTACCTTCCTTCATATAAAGGCGGGCAACAGCAGCTTTTCTTCTGCCTATTGTATTAACAACTTCCATTTCTATTATTTAATAATTGTATTGATATCAATGCTACGAGGTTTCTGAGCTTCGTTCTTATGTTCGCTCCCTGCATAAACCTTCAAATTTCTAAGAAGAGCTGCTCCTAATCTGTTCTTTGGGAGCATGCCTTTAACAGCATGTCTTACTACAAAAGTAGGATCCATCTTCATAACTTCACTTACAGTTCTTGTTCTTTGTGAGCCAGGATAGCCGGAATGACGCATATATTCCTTGAGATTATACTTCTGGCCTGTCAATTTCACCTTCTCGGCGTTGATCACTATCACATTGTCTCCACAATCTACGTGTGGTGTGTAACATGGTTTGTGCTTGCCTCTCAGCAAGAATGCAACTCGTGTCGCAAGACGGCCTAAAACCTGTCCCTCTGCATCCACTACTAACCATTCCTTGTTCGCGGTATCTTTCGTTACCGATAATGTTTTATAACTTATTGAGTCCATCTTTAATTGATTTCTAACTATACTAACTCTCTAAAAATCGGACTGCAAAGGTACAACATTTTTTTATATTGTATATGAATTTTGAAAAATTTTTTATCTTTGCAGAATTATTAAAAAAACTATGTCTATCAGCATCAAAAATATAACCAAGGTATATGGCGAGCAGAAAGCCCTCAACAACGTATGCATTAATATTGAAAAAGGTGAGATAGTCGGACTTTTAGGACCCAATGGTGCCGGCAAATCAACTCTGATGAAAATATTGTGCTGTTATATTGAACCAACTGAAGGCACAGCTGACGTCTGCGGCTACAATATTTCCACAAATCCCTTGGAAATCAAGCGTCTCATCGGCTATCTCCCCGAAAGCAACCCTCTCTATCCCGACATGTATATAAGGGAATATCTCGAATATGTTGCCAATATATATAAGGTATCGGACCGCCAGAAACGTATTGATGAGGTGATGGAGGTGACAGGTCTCAATCCAGAAAAGAAAAAACACATCAGCCAGCTGTCGAAAGGATACAGACAAAGGGTCGGACTTGCACAGGCTCTGATACACGACCCGCAGGTACTCATACTCGATGAGCCCACAACAGGATTGGACCCGAATCAACTGACCGAAATCCGTTCGCTGATCAAATCAATCGGAAAAGACAAAACTGTTATCCTCTCAACACACATCATGCAGGAAGTCGAAGCAATATGCAACAGGGTCACCATTATTAATAAAGGTATAATCATTGCTGATGATTCAACAGAGAACATAATGTCATCACAAAAAGGGTTCTCTCTTGATGTGGAACTCAAAAAACCATGTCCGAAGAATCCTTTTGAATATTTTGAAAAAATAAGCAAAATAAAGGTGTTACACGATGACGGCAATTCCCTCAAACTGAACATACAATTCAAGACTGAGGAAGACATGCGTGACAAAATGTTCAGCTATATCATTCAGAAAGGATACACTTTACTATCGATGAATATTCCTGAAAAGAAACTTGAGGAAGTGTTCATTGATTTGGTAAAATAAGTCATGAAGAAAATATTTTTTCAAAACAACTTCTTATAAAAGAAAAATTTATATCTTTGCAGCCCAAAATTTAAGGAGATTATATCATGGCAAAAAAGAACAAAGACGCGCGTATTCAGGTAATACTTGAATGCACAGAACAGAAGGCCTCCGGAGTTCCTGGAATATCAAGGTATATCACCACCAAGAACAAGAAGAACACACCGGAACGTCTTGAATTGAAAAAGTACAACCCATACTTGAAGAGAGTTACAGTACACAAAGAAATCAAATAAGTTGAATTATGGCAAAGAAAACCGTTGCAACATTAAGAACAGGATCTAACAAGAATTTTGCTAAGGTCTTTAAGATGGTGAGATCACCGAAGACAGGTGCTTACTACTTTGATGAAAAGATGGTTCCACAGGAAAAAGTTGAGGAATATCTGAAAGAAAAAAATTAATTAATCATTATTTTAACAAATTATGCCAGCAAGAATCAGATTACAGAGAAAAGGTAAAAAGGGTCAACCTTTTTATCAGATAGTTATTGCGGATGGTCGTGCACCACGAGACGGAAAATATATCGAGAGAATTGGCACGTATAATCCCCTGACAATACCAGCAGAAATAACTATAGACGCAGACCGCGCCATTTATTGGCTCCAGGCAGGTGCACAGCCTACCGACACAGTAAGAAACATCTTATCCTACAAGGGCGTTCTTCTTAAGAACCACCTCCAGATAGGAGTTAAGAAAGGTGCTATTACTCAAGCCGTTGCCGATAACAGATACAACGAATGGCTCCAGGCTAAGGAAGCCAAGATAGCTGCTATAGCAAAGAAGAAAGAGACATCGGATCGCAATGTCCAGAAAACAAGATTAGAAGAAGAAAAGAAAATTAACGAAGCTCGTGCAGAAGTCCTCGCAAAGAAGGCTGCAGAGGAAGCAGCAAAGAAAGCCGCTGAACTCGCTGCCGCTCAAGCTGAACAGGAAGCTGCCGCTGCTGCTGAGGCTGCAACTGCTGAAGCTGCAACTGCAGAAACTCCAGCTGAACCAGCAGCAGAAACTCCAGCTGAAGTTAACGCTTAATCTATCTTTAAACATAAAGAAAAGTCGTCCTTACCCGACGACTTTTTTTTTCGTTATAACACATAACACCTGAATATGCTCCAGAAAGATAACTTCGTGAAAATCGGCAAAATAAAGAAAAAAGTCGGTAAGGGAAATGAATATGTCATGACCCTCTCAACAAACCTTGACATATTCTCCGTTCTCGATGACACTCTCTTTGTCGATATAAACGGCTGCGACCTGCTTCCTGTCTTTCCGGAATTGTACTCCGAACAATCACCAAGAAACATAAAAATCAGATTCAACGACATGAACAACAACGGCACATACCTCAACAAAGATGTTTATGTGCCGAAAGACCTCCTCAACGGCTTGGAAGTCCAGGTTAGCGACATGGATCTGATTGGCTGGAATGTCTATGACACGAAAGCAGGATACATCGGCAAAATCGTTGACACCATTGTATCTTCGCAACAGGCAGTGTTAATCGTCAGCCGCTCGAAAGAGGTTACCGATGAAATCATGATTCCACTCCATGAAGATTTGATTGACAATTCAAATATTGAAGAAAAATCCATCACTTTCAATCTGCCTGACGGACTTCTCGACATCAACGATTCAAAATACGAAACTATATGACCACAAGTGAAATAATAACTATAGGTGACGAATTGCTTATAGGTCAGGTTCTCAACACCAACGTGGCGTGGATTGCACAACAGCTCAGCGCTCTTGGAATCAACATAATACGTGACGTGACCGTCGGTGATGACGAAAATGAAATACTCAGGACATTAAAGGAATGCTATTCCGAATGTGATGTGGTGGTCGTCACTGGAGGCTTGGGCCCGACGAAAGATGACATCACCAAAGGCTGTGCATGCAAACTGTTCAACTGCGGATTGACATTCAACGAAGAGGCGTTCCAGAATGTGGTCAACAGATTCAAGAACCTTGGATATGAAATCACCGAAAGCAACAGGATGCAGGCAATGGTTCCGGACAAATGCATTCCACTGCAGAACCATAACGGAACTGCACCAGGTATGCTTTTCAAAGAAAATGTTGACGGCAAGACCAAAATAATGGTATTTCTTCCTGGTGTCCCTTTGGAAATGAAAGGTCTGATTGAAGACTATGTTCTTGATATCCTTAAAGACACTTATCAGAACAATGGTTTATATTACAGAACCGTTCTAACACAAGGGAAAGGCGAATCATTCATTGCCGAAATCATCAAAGACTGGGAAGCCAGTCTGCCAGAGAATGTCAAGCTTGCATATCTTCCGCAATACGGAAGCGTAAGATTAAGACTCACAGCATACGGCAGCGACTTGGAAAAGAATAAAGCCATCGTCAACAAAGAACTTGAGAAACTTGTAAGACTCATTCCCGAATGGATTTACGGCTATGATGATGACACCATAGAACATGCCGTAGGTGTGCTTCTGAAAAAGGATAACCTTACTATTGCAACGGCTGAAAGCTGTACAGGAGGCAACATAGCACACCATCTGACTCTCGTCCCCGGCAGTTCCGACTATTTCAAGGGCTCTATTGTTGCATATTCCGAAAAAATAAAAAATGATGTCCTCGGAGTTAGGAAGGAGACTATAAGCAAATATGGAGTGGTAAGCAAAGAAACAGCGGAAGAGATGTCTCAATGTGCAAGGAAGTTAATGAATACTGATGTGGCAATAGCCACGACAGGTTATGCAGGACCAGGGGGAGGAGACGAAACAAGTCAGGTCGGAACCGTTTGGATTTCAGTTGCAGGACGAAATTTCGTGATAAGTGAGGTGTTCCATTTCGGGACAAACAGAGAAATAAATATTAAAAGAACGACATACAACGCCTTGAAGATGGTTTATAACTGTCTAAGAGACAAAAAGTTACAGTAGCAAAACAGAGTATAAAATTTTTTAAGCAAAAAATTGAATAATTAGAAAAAAAAGTGCGAAATTTGCACCGTTTTTTAAATAGTAAAAAAGGGAGAATTAAAATGTCAAAGATTTGTCAACTTACAGGTAAAAGGGTAATGAGCGGAAACAGGGTTTCCCATTCAAATATAAAAACAAGAAGGAAATTTTATCCCAACCTTCAATACAAGAAATATTATCTTCCTGAGGAAGATTGTTGGATTCAATTGAGACTTTCAACTTCTGCAATGAAGGACATAAACAAGAAAGGTTTATCAAAGGTATTAAAAGAAGCTGAGCAAAAAGGTCTTATTATTATAGATTAATGCTACACAATAAGAAATAAACTTCATAACTTTAAGTGTGTGTTGTAATAGTTGATTTTTGGGAGGACTGTCGTGAGACAGTCCTCTTTTTTTTCTCCCTACAGTTTGGCCTCATCGGACACCCATCGGCGGATTGAGGAAATCATGGCTTCGAGCTGCATCATGAACACACGTTTCTCTTTGCTTGGAGCATAAACAAAAGAATCAATTGTGAGGATTTTGTTGTTTACAGTATCAACGATGGTATAGTTGAGAAATGTTCCACCCATGTAATCGCCTTCGCAATCCCAAGCACCACGCGATTCGACAGCATAAAGACCGTTGAGACTGACTTCCTTGGATGAAACAGGAAACTCATCGGAAACCTTGGCATACGAGCCCTCAATAGTTGCGGGAACATACTGCTGCGTCATCAGATTGCGCTTCAAAACGATATATCCTGGAGACAGCTGATTCTCAGAGACATAATCCTCATTGTAAATAAGGAAATCAGTACTTGTCTTGTCAGTTTCGCTGCGCAGCCACATAAAGTCATCATAGTTCTTTGCTATTCTGAAACCGGTGGTGATGTTGAAAGTGTAACCGAATTTCTCCCCTACTTTTTTTATAACATCCCTGTTCAAAGCAGACAAATAATAAACATTGAGTTTTTCCTTCTCAATTTCGTAATAGGATTTCAGCATCTGATCCTTATATTTGCCAAAGAGGTCAACGACTGACTCTGTTGTAGGTCCAGTCAACGTAAACACGCGCTGAGGCTTAGCCCACAAGTCTTTCTGCGTACCACCTTTAGCTTCGGAGCCGGGAGTTACCTCAACTATGAGGATACTCTTTGAGAAATTGAACATTCTGTTCTTGTCAAGAGTCGCCCTGTTGATATGAAGAAGTTTATATAGCGGTTCTATCATCAGCATGGTGGTATCATTCTGACCGAAAAAACTACGAATTGTGTCACCGACCGGTCCATCCCAAACTTTATCGGTACAGACAACAACAAGTTCGTAGGTATTGCCCATTGAGCCAGGCACTGCCGGTCCATTCGTCTCTTTGCAGGAAGTTGCAAGAAGAGCAGAAAGTAATAACATGACAATCAAATATTTTCTCATTTTCTTCGTTAATTAATCAGTTATAAAATTGTATGCAAAGGTACATTTTTTAATTAAAAAAATGCCTACATTTGTAATTTCAATGTCAATGGAACACAAAAATATCATATTACTCATCTGCTTTACGTCAATAATATTCCTGACGGCGCATACACGATGTGTGGCACAAAATGTATCCGACTCATCAAAATTACACGTATTAGCCATAGATTCAACCAAATACGATTCAATCAATTTGGCAAAATACGTCACAATTGATTCCATAAGATATGTGTCTCCTAACTTGGAATTCAATCTTTCAGATTCACTGTTTTTTAAAAGAATAGAAACACTGAACACGGAATTGTTTCGTTCGAGGATGGAGTTCATTGCCGACTCATCGTACATCACAACATACAATTATTCAAAAAACACGATACCCAAATTTGATGAATCGGTCTATAGACATCGTTTCGAAGAACTTGATGCTTCCACGCCCATTAAACTGGAATACAACAATATAGTCAGAAAATACATAGACCGCTACACCTTAAATGGGAAAACTTACACCGAAAAACTACTGGGACTGACAACTTATTATTTTCCGATAATTGAGGAAATCCTGATAAAATACAATCTTCCGTTAGAACTGAAATATTTGTCGATAATAGAATCAGGACTGAATCCTAACGTAACATCGTCAATGGGTGCCAAGGGGTTGTGGCAATTTATGCCGAGTACGGGAAAATTATACGGACTGGAATCGACATCCTACATTGACGGCAGGCTCGATATTATAAAATCGACCGAGGCCGCATGTCTTCATTTAAAAGATTTGTACGACATATACGGTGACTGGATATTGGCATTGGCAGCGTACAATTCCGGGGTCGGAAATGTAAACAAGGCAATTAACCGCTCTGGCGGGAAGAGAAACTATTGGCAAATTTACACGTATTTACCCGATGAGACTCGCAACTACGTTCCAGCATTTTCAGCATTGAGTTATGTCTGCACTTATCATTCGGAGCACAACCTGAGACCGCAGATACCTCAGTTCACATTTTTCGATGTAGATACTGTGATTGTCAATAAAGTCATATCTTTCAATCAAATAAGCGAAGAAATCGGGACATCAGTCCAAGATTTGGAACTTCTAAATCCCGAATACATCAAAGACGTCGTTCCGGGTTCAAAAGACCATCCTTGCAGAATAGTTCTTCCAGCCAACGATGCCGTTGCATTTGCCGTAAAACATCAAAAAAAGGAAACAAAAAAGAAAAAGGAAAACAATTCAACGACAAACTTGCAGTCAGACAGTTCATCAACAGACAGTGATGGAGAGCAGTTTTATATAGTAAAGAAGGGTGACAATCTTAGCACAATAGCGAAAAAGAATCATACAACAGTAAAAAAGATAATGGAGGCCAGTAATCTGAAAAGCGACAAGCTGAAGATTGGCCAAAAACTAAAGCTCAGATAATATGAAAAAGAACGTGGCACTAATAGCCGGCGGCTATTCCGGTGAATATGAAATCTCAATAATGAGTGGACAGCAGATAGCCAAACACATTGACAATGAACGTTTTGTCACTTACCTTATCATTGTGACAAAAAACAATTGGTATTATACTGATGAAGAAAACAACAGATATGAGATTGACTAAAACGATTTTTCTCTGACCATAAAAGGAAAGAAAATAAAATTCGATGTGGCTTACATGATAATACATGGAGTTCCAGGAGAAAACGGACAGTTGCAAGGATATCTTGATTTGATGGGTATTCCCTACACTGGTTGTGACATGTATGCATCGGCAGTCACATTCAACAAATATTATTGCAAGTCAATCGCCGCTTCAGTAGGGATTCCGACTTCAAAATCATATTTTCTCACAAAAGACGAATATGATGTGGATGCGATTATAGAAAAAATCGGGCTTCCATGTTTCGTAAAACCAAACAAAAACGGTTCAAGTGTCGGAATCACAAAGGTTTATGAAAAGGACAAACTCGGTGAAGCCATAGACAATGCATTTGCAGCAGACAACGAAGTTCTTATTGAAAATTTCGTCAAAGGACGTGAATTTGCCTGTGGAGTATTCAACAAAAACGGGACCAACATAGTGCTGCCTGTCACCGAAATCATAGCAAAGAACGACTTTTTCGACTATGAGGCAAAATACACGAGCGGCAAATCGGATGAGGTAACGCCTGCCGACATTGACGAAGAAACGGCTGCAACAATTTCAGCATATACTAACCTCATGTATGAGACTCTGCATTGCAAAGGACTTGTAAGAGTTGACTTCATTGCCACTGACGAGCAAGTCACATTCCTCGAAGTCAACGCAATACCAGGAATGTCAGCAGCCAGTATCATCCCCAAGCAGCTCGGATGCTACGGCTTAGAGATGGATGAAATAGTCAATTTACTCCTTGATGAAGCACTCGATTCGAAATAGCATACCGAATCTCCTCACCACGCTGAACATCGTTTCAGGTTTCATCGGCATAATCTTCATTTTGCGGTTCAACCAGCCGAGGATGGGCATCCTATTCATGTTCATCGCAGCATTTTTCGACCTTATTGACGGATTATCGGCAAGATTACTGAAAGCTACATCTGATATAGGCAAAGAATTGGATTCTTTGTGTGATATAGTTTCCTTTGGAGTGCTTCCAGGCACACTGATGTTCGACTTTCTTTGCAGTTTCACGTCAGGATTCACAGGAATAGGAAGATTCATTCCGTTCATTTCGCTGTTAATACCTGCATTTACAGCATTACGGCTTGCCATCTTCAACACAAACGAACAGTCGCTGAAGACCTTCAACGGGCTGTCATGCCCAATTGCTGCATCCATTTTTGCAGCGATAGTCCTGAATTCACATACAATGCCAATACTACAGTCCATGTCTCCCACATGGGCAATATGCATAATTACAATTCTGATACTGTTGCTTTGTTTCCTCATGATTTCGAAAGTCAGATTTCTCACAATGAAATTCAAGACATTTTCGTGGAAAGAGAACAACTTAACATATATTTTTGCAGTTATAGTCACTATATTGCTGATAGCATTCGGATATGATGCAATACTCTATGGCTTAATACTTTACATAATCTTTTCATTAATATTTGCAAACAGACAGTCATGAAGAAGAAAAATATAATCCTATTAGTAGCGTTGGGCATCGTAATAGCCGGAATAATTTGGTTCACGACCCGTGACAAAGGAAGCAACAGCGGGAATTATCTGGTTGAAGTGAAATCAGGCAATTTCGACATCAACGTAGTGACAACCGGAGAGCTTGAAGCAAAAAACTCAGAAAAGATAATGGGGCCAGCTAAAGCCAGGAATTTCAGGGTATGGGATCTGACGATTCAGGATATGGTTCCTGACGGCACATTAGTGGATTCGGGAGAATGGATTGCAAATCTGAACTGTTCAGAAATCAGCAACACCATCAAGGATTTGGAGGACAATTACGAGACGAGTGTCACTAATTACACTAAAACAGCTCTTGACACAGCTATCACCCTGCGAGCCCTACGCGATGAAATCATCAACCAAAAATTCGCCGTGGAAGAAGCGAAGATACTTCTTGATCAGTCAATCTACGAACCGCCGGCCACAATCCGTCAGTATCAAATAAGTCTCGAAAAGGCTGAAAGGACTCTTGCCCAATCGCTTGACAATTATAAAATCAAACTGAGAACTGCTGAGGCTGACATGCAGACTGTGGCAACCGAGAAGAACAAAAACGAACGCAAACTCAAGGAGGCAAGAGAAGTCATGAACCAATTTACAATCTACTCGCCGAAATCAGGAATGGTAGTTTATCACAAAGACTGGGACGGTTCGAAAATCGGAATAGGTTCTTCGATTAATGCATGGGAGCCTATAGTTGCCGAACTTCCTGATTTGTCGAAGATGATTAGCAAAACATACGTCAACGAAGTGGATGTAAGCAAAATCAAGGCGGGACAGCCAGTAGCTATCAGTATTGAGGCATTTCCCGACAAGGAATACACCGGCATAGTTGAATCAGTTGCAAACATAGGTGAACAGATTTCAGGTTCCAATGCCAAAGTATATGAAGTAATTATCAACGTCAACGAATACGATTCCATTCTGAGGCCTGCGATGACCACGGTCAACAACATCAACACAGAACGTATAGCCGAATCGCTGTATGTACCGATAGAAGGCGTATTCTTCGAAAACGGCACCTCATTTGTCTATACGTCACACGGCACAAAGCAGGAAGTAAAGGTGGGCAAATCAAATGATAATGAGATAATTATCACCGAAGGGCTTTCGAAAGGCGACAAAATATACTTAGTACCACCGGAAAATGCCGACAAGATTTCGATAACGACTCTGTAAAATGAAAAAGATAAACACACAGAGATATATCTACAATTTTTCGATGGCAATAGATGCCGTTATTGCCAACAGGTTCAGGTCATTTCTTACGGCATTGGGCATAATATTCGGTGTAGGAGCCGTGATAGCCATGCTTTCGATAGGCAAAGGTGCAAAGAAGGAAATCGTTGACCAGATGAAATATGTCGGCGTCAACAACATCATTATCACACCCAAAACCGATATTGACGCAAGCCAGACGGAAGGAGACAAAACCATGACCAAGAAATTTTCGCGCGGACTGACAATAGCCGATGCCATCCTTGACATCATACCGACTGTAAAGCAAGTCAGTCCCGAAGTGGATTACGATGTACCTGTTGTTTATAAAGACAAATCAGGAAATTTCAAGCTCTGCGGCATTAGGAAGGAATTCTTCGATATCTTCAATCTGAAAATAATTGAAGGAACAAACTTCAGTGACAATCAGATGATTGAGAGCACGCCAGTTTGCATTATCGGTTCAAATGTCAAAGCCAAACTGTTTCCCGACAGCGAACCAATAGGAATGACCATCAAATGCGGCGGCATTAACCTCAAAGTCATAGGAGTCATAGAGAAGATAGCCACCTCAGGCTCCGGACAGGATTACGGCATTTCAAACTACAACGAAGGCATATACGCACCCCTGTTGACAATACTTCTGCGATACAAAGACAGGACGGCAATAACATCGTCTTCCTTCAGTCGTGAAGAAACTCAAAGAGTCGGAAACAACGGAATAAACATTTATTCCTCTAAAGGCGATGACTTTGAAACCAACCAACTCGACAAAATAGTGGTAAATGTTGAAAATACCGATGATATCGAAAAGACCAGTGAACTGCTGCAACGCATGATGAAACGCCGTCACAGCGACATTGACGATTTCGAAATAACTGTACCGGAACTACTACTCAAGCAAGAGCAGAGAACGAAGGACATCTTCAACATTGTACTGGGAGCCATAGCCAGCATCTCACTGATAGTCGGCGGAATAGGTATTATGAACATCATGCTCGCATCCGTCACTGAAAGAACCAAGGAAATCGGCACCCGACTCGCCATCGGAGCAAAGAAAAAAGACATCATCTTCCAGTTTTTGTCGGAAGCCACTGTCATTAGTCTGATTGGCGGGTTCATTGGTATCATCCTCGGTATCATCATTTCAAAACTAATAACATCATTTACAGGTATTCTGACGATAGTGTCAATCGGCTCTATTCTCATATCTTTCGGAGTGTCAGTCACTATCGGAATCCTCTTCGGATATATGCCGGCAAAAAAAGCCGCATACCAGAATCCTGTTGAATCCCTGCGTTATGAATAACCATGCTGCCATGAAAAAGAAATTATCACTTATAGCGCTGCTGACAGTCATCTGTTTTAACATACCAGCCCAGAATACCAGCAACAACGTGGTAAAACTGACTCTTGAAGATGCAATACAGATAGCCACCCTGCAGTCACCTGATGCTATGATGGCAAAACACCGCTTCAGGAACAGCTACTGGCAATATCGTTATTACAAAGCCGAATATCTTCCGCAACTGACACTTTCGGGTAATCCGTTTCAGTTCCAAAATCAGCAGAAACTCATCGAAACTATTGACGGTTCATACTACAGCAAATACAAACAGCTATATTCCGACCTCAGTCTCGGACTGCAGCAGGAAATAGGCTTCACAGGGGGTACTATTTCAGTCTTCACAGACATCGGATACACAAAGAATTTCGTTGACGACACAATGTTCTTCTCAGCCTCCCCTATCAACATCAGTCTTGTGCAGCCCATCTTCGGATACAACTCCTACAAGTGGGAAAGGAAAATAGAGCCGTTGAGATATCAAGAGGCAAAACAGAATTACATTGAGACAATGGAAGACGTGGCTATAACAGCCACGAGATATTTTTTCAGTTGTCTGCTCGCACAGATTAACAAGGAGATGCAGGAATCGAATCTTGCCAACAATGACACGCTGCACCAGATAGCTCAGGGGCGCTACAACATGGGCACCATCGCCGAAAACGAAGTGTTGAACATGGAACTCAACTACCTCAACTCGCTGTCGCAACTTGAAACCGCAAAACTCGAATTGGAAAACCAAATGTTTTACCTCAAATCATACCTTCGAATCAAGGATGAATATGACATTGAGCTAATTCCACCGACCAACGTTCCAAACCTTGTCATAGACGCCAATGAAGCCGTAGCTGAAGCCAATGCCAACAGGGCAGACATCATTTCCTACAAACGCCAGATAATGGAAGCGGAACAGAACCTCGACGCAGCAAAGAAAAACCGCTTCTCAGCCAACATAGCGATGACGTTCGGGCTTGACAAATCAAGCCACAGCATAGGAGACGTTTATCATGACCCGCAGAACAAGGAAGTCATAATGCTGGGGATAAACGTGCCAATTCTCGACTGGGGCAAAGCAAAGGGACAAATCAAGATGGCAGAATCGTCTTTGGAATTGACACGGACAACAATTGAGCAGGAAGAAATAGACTTCAACCAGGAAATATACATCAAAGCGAAAGAATTCAATATCCAGCAGAGCCAACTGATGATAGCCGCCAAAAGCGACACAGTGGCACAGAAACGCTATGATTTCACGAAGGCACGTTATCTGATAGGCACCATCGACATCACCGAACTGAACAGTGCCGCAGCCGACAAGGACAGCAAACGGCAGGGATACATAAGTGCATTGCAGAACTATTGGGTCAACTACTTCGAAATAAGAAAACTGACACTGTATGACTTCGAGAAGAGGCAGAAACTGGGTTCAGAGTTTGATGCGATAATAGAATAATAAAATGGAATATTTAAATCTTAAATACTTACACAAATGAAAAAACTGGCAATTATTTTAGGTATCGTCTGCGCTTTTGCAGTGTGCCTCGTCTCCTGCAAAGAGGAGGAAACCACGGGCAAAATCCAAGGCTTCGTGACCAACTACTTGACCAACGAACCCATCCAGGGTGTGAACATCTCGCTCAGCCCCACGGGTGCCTCCGCTGTCACGGGTAGCGACGGCCGCTATGAGTTCGCCAACCTGCAACCTGGCAACTACACTGTGCAAGGCATGAAGCAGGGCTTCGAGAGCAACACGAAGAACATCACCATCGCTGCTGGCTACATCTCATCGGGCGACATGCAACTGCGCCCCGCTGCCACGGGCTTCCGCCTCAACGTGGAATACCTCGACTTCGGCAGCGCATTCTCCGACTTGTCCTTCAAGATTATCAACGTCAGCTCGAACACCCCGATGAGCTGGGAAATCGTGGAAAGCCTCAATTGGCTCACTGCCACACCCTCTACGGGCAACCTGCAAGGCGGCCAAGAGACCACCGTCAATGTGAGCATCGACCGTTCGTTGCTCACGCAAAGCACCACGGCCTACATTACCGTACGCAGCGCAGACCAAACCATCGTGCTGCCCATCAACGTCACCATGGGAGGCAACAACGGTCCGCAACTGCAGTTGAGCGAGACCTCGCTCGACTTCGGCACTTCGGCCAACATCCTTGCATTCTATGTGATGAACACAGGGCCGTCAAACACCTCACTCAATTGGGTGTGCTCCAACATCAACGTCAGCTGGCTGACGCTGAATCCCACCTCTGGTAGCACGGCAGGCGGGGCAAGCACGCAGGTGATTGCCACCATCGACCGTTCGCAATTCAGCGGTGTGGTCTCGACTTCGGTCAGCGTGAGCGGTGCAGGCAGCACTTCCACCATCACCTTCAGTGCGTCGTCTAGCGGAAGCGGCTCGGCCATCCTGCAACTGAGCGAAGGCTCGCTCGACTTCGGCGAGACCGCCACCTCGATGACCTTCCAAGTGAAGAACGTCGGTTCCGAAGGCACCACGCTCAGCTGGAGCATCAGTCCCATCACTGTGGATTGGCTGACTCTCACTCCGATGAGCGGCACCACGACCTCTGGCAGCGGCACCCTCGTTACCGCCATAATTGACCGCGATAAGATTCACAGCCCCGTTTCAACCACCGTCACCGTGAACGGCACCAACAATAGTGTTAACCTCAATGTTTCGGCTTCATACGTTGACAACACCTTGGTGGTTCCCGATGGACTGTTCTGCTTCTTCAACTTCGACGGTCCGGAGATTACGGACTACTTTGGAAATTTCGTTGGCATTAATGCTGGCGCAGTGGCCTCGACCGACACACCGAGTGGCGAAGGTCAATCGTATCAGTTTAACGGAGAGAGTGCGTATATCCTTGTTCAGGACAACATCGTTCCAGCAGGCAGTCCTTTCACAATGAACTTTTGGTTCAAGACAGGAAGAAACAATCAAGCCTTGATAGGAAGTGACGATTATGCGAATTGGTCGGAGTCTTCTTTGATTATCAGGAATGATTCACGTTTGGAATACGTTTCAGGCGACTATTACTATTGGACAACGGACGGCTCGGTTGCTTCCTATATTGACAACCGTTGGCACATGATGACATTTACATACAATGGAAATATTGCCATGATTTTTGTCGATGGCAGCTTGCTTGAAACCAAGTCAAACGATAAATTGGCCTGGGGCAGCGATGTAAACAATTGCTTCTTTGGCCTTGACACAAAAGAGCGTGGTGTCACCTACGGCTTCTACAACGGCAAGTTGGACAACTTCCGCAGTTACAACCGCGCTTTGACGGCATCAGAGATTCAGTTACTGTATAACGCAAAACAGTGATTTAGCTACGTTTTCATAAGTGAAGCCATGCGGTCTCGGAGCGATTCGGGGCCGCATGGTTGTTCGTTATGACTATCATTCCATTGTTCAGCGACAATTCCTTTGCCGTTTCTATAACTAAAGTTTGCTTTGACATTTTTCTGCTAAGTTACAAAAAATTGAAGTAAAGAAATTTTTTTTGCAAAAATAAAGACTGTTTTTTTGCAACTAAAAGTATTTTAACTAACTTTGTATCAGAAAATTTTACAATAGAGGTTTTAGAAACCCTATTATGATAAATAATTTAAACACAAGATGCCGTTTATCTGCGGCTGCCGTGCTACGACAGCCATACAACTCCTTCTGAGACGCGATGAATCGCGTCTCTACCAATGTCGCGTTTCCGTATGTTCGATTTTATTACGTTTTCATTTCATCTAATTGCCAATTAACAACATTGTTTTCAATGTATTCTGCAATGTTGTTTAGTTCGGTCTGATTGCGCACAATTCGGTCGTAGAACCGTGCTTGCCACCCAAATGGAATGCCGTTTTGATTGGACCATCGGGTAACCCGTGCCTTCAATCCGCGAATTACCGTCCCCAGACAATTCGTAACCATTGGATTATGCCGGCCTGTAATCCCGCCTGTAGAGACGCGATTCATCGCGTCTCCATTGTTTTAGAGCCTCTATAATGATAAACAATTAAAACACCTCGTAAAAATACTTGTGTTGGGCCTTTTTAAAGTCTAATAAGACTTATGATTTGGATATTATTTTTGCAATACGGTTGCAATTATAAACAAAAAATGTTTATTTTTGCAACTGTATTGCAGATTTTAACATAATGAATACAAACAAAACAAGCCTTAATGATTGGATAACTCAGCGTGTATTGAGGGGCAAGTATTTCTTTACAATGGAGGAGATTGCAGAATCATTCCCTCAGAAGACACAATTTGTCTTGCGTACTGATTTAAACCGTTTGACAAAAAGAGGTGTTATCATGTCGCCTTGCAGAAATTTTTATGTGGCAGTGCCAGAAGAGTATAGATTGAAGGGCGTTGTGCCACCAGTTTTCTATATTGACAATATGATGAGTTTTATGGGTAAGCCTTATTACGTGGCTTTGCTTTCAGCTGCAGCACTACACGGTGCCGCACATCAGGCACCTCAAGCGTTTATGGTTATTACTAATGACAAAATGAGGAGCGTCGTTAAAAACGGCACAAGATTGGATTTTGTTACACGCAAGAATATACCAACAACTTTTTTGATTAAGAAAAGGTCAAAAAGCGGCGATTTCAATGTTTCATCACCAGCATTAACCACCATTGATTTGATTGAATATGAAGCAAATGTTGGTGGACTATCAAGGGCAACGGAAGTGTTGGTAGAATTGATGGAAACGGTTGATTTCAAGAGTGTTGACAATAGTTTTTATAAGATTTCACAAACACCGATATATCAGAGGCTTGGTTATATTTTGGAGGAGGTGTTGGATGATAAGGCGCAAGCCGACGCACTTTATGAGGGATGCAAAAATACCGGACTTACATTTAGAAAGACACCTCTGAAAAAGGGACGAGCGGCAGAGCAAGAATCGGCAACACGTTGGAAGATACAAGAAAACATTACTTTAGAAATTGATGAGTTATGATACCTGAGACACATATTATAGGATGGCGTGAGAATGCCCCATGGTCGAGTGATTACATGGTTGAACAGGATTTGCTGATTTGCAGAACATTGGTTGCAATATTCAGTGATGAATTTTTAGCAAGTCAGCTGGCTTTTAGAGGCGGCACAGCCTTACATAAACTGTACTTGCTTCCACAACAACGATATAGTGAAGATATTGATTTGGTCCAAATAAATTCAGGACCGATAAAGCCTATTATATTCAGATTGGGAGAAGTGCTTTCGTATATGCCAGACAAGGTTGTGAAACAAAAACGTTACAACAATACGCTTTTGTTCAGAGTCGAATCGGAGATGCTTCCTGTTATTCAGATACGTTTAAAAGTCGAGATTAACTGTTTTGAGCATTTCAGCGTTTTGGGGTTAAAGAAGATGCCATTCTCCATAGATAACGCTTGGTTTACAGGCAGTTGCAATGTTACCACCTACGAATTGAACGAGATGCTTGGCACTAAAATGCGTGCTCTTTACCAACGCAGGAAAGGACGTGATTTGTTTGACCTCTGGTATGCATTGACCCACGCTGAAGTTGATGAAGACACTATTCTTAGGTGTTATGAGAAATACATGTCGTTTGTTGTGGAACACACTCCAACATATAAAGAGTTTGTGCTAAATATGGAAGAGAAAATGAACGAAGAAGAGTTTCTGACCGACATGAAAGTGCTATTAAGACCAGGCACAATATTTGACCCTAAAGAAGCGTATCAAATAATAAAATCGAAATTAATAGACAGGTTGCCTGGAGAGAGATGGGAATAAAAACATCTG
>JAFYJP010000210.1 GCA_017538085.1 Bacteroidales bacterium
GCGTCTGGTAGTCATAAACTTATAGCCGACAGTTGCCATAAAACCTTTCGGCTCGTATGTGAAATCCCATTTCTCTGCAACATCGTCGTATGCATCTCTGCCAATACCGACATAACCGGCTGTGATTTCAATGGACTTGGTAGGGGAAAATGCATGTTCGTAAGCAATTTCCACCACATTCCATATTGGTGACAGAACATTTAATTTCAACGCATTGCGCTTTGCATCCTTGTAATATTCCTCTTCAGTAACGAGGTCATTCATAGAAAGTACAACTCCACCTTCGTATTTTATCATATCTACTTGCGACTTGTCAATCTTCAACTTTGCGTTGCTATTAGGAAGAGTATAGAAAATAGTTGTCCCTTCTATTTCATTAACTTCACATTCGATAGGGTCATTATTGCCTACGAGATAAATCTTATCTTGAGAAAAGGCTGATACACAAAACATTACAAGTACAGCCATTAAAAAAAGTTTTAATTTTTTTTCTTTCATTTCATTCATTATTTAATAATTCACTTATCTTACTAATGTATTTAAAAACTAAATTGCAAAGATACAACTTTTTGTCAATAGTATGTGATTTTAACATCCTTCATAAACACTTCGTCAAGCAGTTTTGCGATACGTTTCACGATGGTTCTGCGTATTTCAAGTTCCACTGGCAATTCCGGGTCCTGATGTGCTGAGTTAAGACTTGTCCCTACAAGAAAATGAACCATGTCGGATTCGTGGATAATTGAAACTATTCTGCCGGCCGGTCCCGCATCTGCGGTGGGGGAATTGCTGCTGTCCTGTTCAAGCAGATTATAGACCTTTGTAAGAGTCAGTATGCCTTCTGTCACAATTCCGATACCTGGCATTATATGCAAAGGAGGCAAGTCTGGGTCAACAACTGCATTTCTGTCGGTTTCGACATTCAGATTCAAGCATTTGGCAATGATTTCAGCAGTTGTTCCTCCGCAGATTATCTTCTTACCTTTAAAGTTCTTCAAAGTCTGCACATATTCCACATCACGTGACTTGTCGTATGGTGGTCCCGTGCAAATCATACATTCGCGCGGATTTCTGAAATATATTGAGACACAGCTCATATCGTCTTTCGACACGTAACCGTCATTCCTATGAGCCTGATTCACCACTTTCTGAGCAAGTTCGCTGGCAGAAATGTATGGATTGTTCATCATCAGCTGCAGCACATACTCCTTGACTTTTTCAACCGGCCAGCCCACATTGTTGTTGAGGATTCCAAGACCTGACTGCACAATACCGTCAGAGCCGAAAATGATTCTGTCACCATTGCGCGGGATGAACGTGGTCATCTTCAGCACCTTGCCCTTATTTCTTTCAGTATCCATCACCAACTTTGACCATGGTATGTCAAGTTCTTCAAAACCGCGTAAAATCAGAGCATGAGGATTGTCATACTCCATTACCTTGACAGAGCCTGCAAAATCAATATCGACAATTGTAAATGTGGAATAACTCGTTGATGTCTCAGCATTTACCGGCAGTGTATTCATTATTATGTCAGCAATCTTTTCAAAGTCCTTATGTTCCTCTGTGAAATTCAATGCGAATGAAGATGTCAGAGTTGCCATAATATTAGCTTTAACGCCATGTCCCATGCCATCGGAAAGCACTATTATCATTCTGTTTTCCGTTTTAATGCGCTTGACTCTGAACACATCGCCACAGATATGCTCGCCATTGTAATTCCGTTGTTTGCAGAACACCTCCACAAAAAAGTCCCTGCTTTTTACCGGTACGGACTTTCTTCCAATCGTATTTATTGTCTGGGATTCCATCTTGTCCTACTTATTATCCTCGCCTTTGCCGCCAATAATCTTATACGAATTGATGACAGAATTCAGCATTTTTTCAGTTTGTGATGCGCCTTCACCAAGAAGGAATCCAATTTTCTGCACCATTTCCAGATTTTCGTCTATTACATCATTTATCTTCTTGATAATCTGCTCTTTCTGTATTCCAGCAGAATGCATGTCCCGAAAAATGCCACCAGCCATCCTACCTTCACCTATTGGGAAAATGGATATATTGTAGAATTTTCCATCTATGATGATATCCTTATTGCTGATTACTTTATTGGCATTCAGCACATTATTGAAAAGATCGACAACTTGCTGCGGCATAAGTGCATTGAAGGCCGCACCGACAAGTTCAGGAATCACCTCGGCTATCTCGGCGGCATCTTCACCAAGCATATTCACGAATACACTGTTGGTTTTCACTATCGACAATTCCGAATCCACAACCACCACAGCAGAATTGAGATTGTCGAGCAATATATTCATCAGTTGTGCTTCTGTATCAAGTCGTTCAACACTTTCATGGAGCTTTATTTCGTTTTCGTGGAATCTGTCTCTTTCAGCCATCAGTTGTTCTTTTTCCTTTTCAAGATTGGCAAGAAGCTTTTCACGATTTTCGACGTCATAGAATGTACAGTCGGAAATATCAACATGGCCTTTGGCTACATTGGTTGCGAAATCGAAACAGGAATTGAAACCGCAGAGACGGCAGCCATTGGTATTGTGACCGATTCTATCCAGCACTTCCTCAACTTTTTCCTTAGCAGGTTCCGGAGTCCTCTGGTCATCAACCACAAAAGAAGTTTTCAAATCGACATTTGAAGTGTCCTTGAGCCATTTCCTCCACAGATCGATATTGAGCATCTCGCAGCGTTTCTTCTCATAATTTCTCACTGCATTATCGCTCATGATAAAGTTGCCGCCGGTTGTACCCGGACCGAGAGAGCAGCAGCGACAATAAATCAGGTTGAAATGTTTTTTCACCTTGTTTATTTCATTGGCGAAAGTCTTAACAGCATCAAGGGACTTGCGTCCGGCAGCCATTGAAAAGACTGGACTATCTTCACATTCAGCAGCATAAAGAAGGCCGTCAACCAATGGGTATCGTGCCCCCCTGTTGCCATACGGCTCATCAAAATCGTCAAACTTCACTTTAAGTTCCTGGATGTCAGACTCATTGAACATTTGTCGCAGTTCCCTGAAAGTGATATTGGCATCTATATATTTCTCCTCATTATAAAACTCTTCATCCTTACTCGCAATACAAGGTCCCACAAAAACAAATTTTGTATCCTTGTCGTATTTGTTTCTGAGATATTTCGCCATAGCTATGGAAGGTGAAACGAAAGGCACAAGGTTGTCTATCAGGTCGGGATGAAATTTGCGGACATAGTTGACTACAGCCGGACAGGTGGAAAAGATATAATATTTACCTTGATAGTTGTTAATCAAATCATTATACTTTTCAGCAATCATATCCACTCCGAAAGCGACTTCATGGACATTAGAAAAGCCCAATGATTTTATCATGGCGACAAACTTTCGGTAGTCGGTGATGTCTTCAAACTCGCCTGATATTGACGGGTCAAGCAGTGCAACTGTCTTGTGGCCGGCAATAAGATTTTTTACCTCATCAATTGAGTTTCTGAACTTTACAGCATCATTGGGACAGTACACAAGACAGTCACCGCAACCTATACAGCGGTTGGGGTCTATCCTGTAAGCATTACCTGAAGTTCCTGATACAGCGCTGACTGGGCAGACCTTTGTACATACCGGTACTGCACAGTTCACGCATCTGTCGGAATCGATTCTGAACAATGGTGTTGGTGGATGCGGTAATTGTTGATTCATAATGAAATATATGTATTATAATTGCTTGATGTACCTGTCAATTGCGGCGGCAGCTTTCTTGCCGGCGCCCATAGCGAGGATTACAGTGGCGGAACCGCTGACGACATCACCGCCGGCGAACACGCCCTTGCGTGTTGTCTGTCCGTTTTCATCAGCGACAAGACAGTTCCATCTGTTGGTATCCAGTCCAGGTGTGGTGGAGGAAATCAACGGATTGGGTGATGTTCCCAAGGCAACAATCATCATGTCAGCATCCAGAGTGAATTCGGAACCTTCTATGACGACAGGTCTTCTGCGTCCGGATTCGTCTGGTGCGCCAAGTTCAGTTTTAACGCAAACCACCGATTTCATCCAGCCCTTTTCATCACCGATAATTTCAACAGGATTGCACAACAGATTAAAGATTACTCCTTCTTCCTTGGCATGATGCACTTCCTCAGCTCTCGCTGGCAACTCCTCTTCCGAACGTCTATATACGACATGTACTTCGGCTCCAAGACGCAAAGCAGTTCTGGCTGCATCCATCGCGACATTGCCACCTCCGACAACAACGACTTTCCTACCGACATAATTCGGAGTTTCATAACCCTCACGATAAGCATTCAGAAGATTGTTGCGTGTCAGAAATTCATTAGCTGAAACCACGCCACACAGATTATCTCCCTTGATATTCAGAAACACAGGTAATCCGGCACCAGTTCCGATGAAAACTGCCTCATAGCCTTCCTTGTCCATCAAATCGTCAATTGAGACAGTTCTGCCGACAACAACATCCTTTTCGAATTTGGCACCCAATCTGCGTACATTTTCAATTTCGCTTTTTACTACTGTCTCCTTTGGCAGACGGAATGATGGAATACCATATACAAGCACACCGCCGTATTCATGCAAAGCCTCAAATACTGTCACGTCATAACCTTTCATGAGTAGTTCCTTTGCACATGTTATTCCGGCAGGGCCGCTGCCTATTACTGCAACTTTGTGACCGTTTGTAGATGCCGGCGTACCGAGAGATATATTGTGCTCCCTTGACCAGTCGCCAACAAAACGTTCAAGTTTGCCGATAGCGATCGCTTCGAATCTTTTTCCCATAACACAACTGCCTTCACACTGGGTTTCCTGCGGACATACTCTGCCGCATACCGCAGGCAAAGCCGAATCTTTGGCTATTATCTTTGCAGCCTCCTCAAAATTGCCGGCAGCAACTTCCTTGATAAATGCCGGAATATTGATTTCCACAGGACAACTCTTTACACACTGAGGATTTTTGCACTGTAAACAGCGTCTTGCCTCCGCCATCGCCTCCTCGGCATTGTACCCGAGACATACCTCATTGAAATTATTAACCCTTTCTTCAGGTTTCTGTTCCAATATAGGCACACGTTTCTTCTTGTCACGAGCTTCATCCGAAACACCGCCTATAAAGCATTCATGGCCTTCTTTACGTTCCTCATCCTCAAGAACTTTCCGTGTTTCATAGTTGTCATACATCGCCTGACGCTTCATCGCGTTGTCGAAATCCACTAAAGCACCTTCAAATTCAGGGCCGTCAATGCAGGTGAACTTGGTCTTTCCGTTAACAGAAACACGACATGCACCACACATTCCAGTTCCGTCAACCATAATGGAATTCATGCTCACAACACTGTGGATGCCTAACTCCTGAGCGGTCTTTACAGCAAACTTCATCATTATCATCGGACCTATTGCCACAACCTCGTCGTAATGCTTTCCTCCTTCAACCAATTTGCGGAGCAAATCTGTAACAAGTCCTTGATTTTCACCCGAATTATCGTCAGTTGTGATATACAGATTTGAAACTTTCCTCAATTCATCGACATAAAAGAGCATCGATTTGGTTCTGGCACCGATTATACAGTCAACCTTCATACCATGTTCATAAAGCCACTTGACCTGCGGATAGATGGGTGCAATTCCAATGCCACCACCGATAAACACATAGTTTTTCGACTTGCGCTGTTCATCTGTGAGATAATAGAAATCAGATGGTCTGCCAAGCGGTCCTACAACATCTTCCAAACTATCACCAACATTCATCTCACTCATCGCGCGGGTCGTATTCCCTACAACCTTATAGACAAGGGTAACAGTTCCTTTATTAACATCAAAATCGCTGACAGTAAGCGGAATGCGTTCACCTTCCTTATCAATTTTAACAATCAGAAACTGTCCAGGCAAAACTGATTGTGCAATACGAGGTGAATTGATAACCATAAGGCAGGTATCATGCGTAAAAAAGTGTTTGTGAAGTATTTTGAACATGTTTTCAACTATTTTATGAAAAATGCAAAATTAAAAATTTTTTTGAATACTTTTGCAAAAAATGGTTATATGAAGAAAGTACCACATACATACGTGATAATATTCTCAATTATCATCATCAGTGCAATATTGACCATGATAATTCCAGCGGGAGAATTCGAACGCCAGTCGATAAACATGCCCGACGGCAGCACTCGCAGTGTGGTAGTGGAAGATTCATTTCATTTCGTGGACCAATCGCCGCAGCTTTGGGAAATATTCACTTCATTCGCAAAAGGGTTCCAATCACAGTCTCACATCATTATCTTCATACTCCTCATCGGTGGTGCCTTCTGGATTCTTAATGCTTCAAACGCTCTGAGCATCGGCATAAACTCATTCTGCAATTCAGTGGTAAAACTTGAGAAATACAAATTCCTGAAAAAAATCGGTGTCAACAACATCATATTGACACTGATAATGTTGATTTTCAGTCTATTCGGAGCAATTTTCGGTATGAGTGAGGAAACCATTGCGTTCATTGTGATTTTCATTCCACTTGCAATCTCCATGGGTTATGACTCCATAACCGGTCTCTGCATAGTTTATGTCGCCGCACACCTTGGTTTCGCAGGAGCAATCCTCAATCCGTTCACCATCGGAATCGCACAGGGAATAGCAGGCATTCCGTTGTTTTCAGGAATCGGATACAGAATATTCTGTTGGCTGATTATCAATATTATAGGATTTTCATTTATATTAATGTATGCCAACAAAGTCAAGAAGGAGCCCACAAAATCACCGATGTATGACCTGGATGACTTTTGGCGCAAACAGCAATTTAACCCAACAGAAGAAATAAAATACTTCACTCCGAAATTAGCATGGATTTCATGGGGGGTGATGTCAATATTATTGGTGATTATTTCCATAATATTTCCAATAACGACAATGAAAATAGGTTCTGCGGAACTTACCTGGCCAGCTATTCCGACAGTTTCGGCCTTACTTGTCATCTCCGGATTCTTCGCCCTACGCAAATCAGTGCATTTCTACATACTTGATTTGCTGCTGTTTACAGTCTTGTATCTCATCATCGGAGTAATGGGATACGACTGGTATGTTGTTGAAATCGGTGCGTTGTTTTTTGCAATGGGGATTTTCTCCGGAA
>JAFYJP010000211.1 GCA_017538085.1 Bacteroidales bacterium
AGAATATGCTGGCCATTCCATTTTGAAGGTATTGTGAATTCTCTTTCATACCAAAGCACTTCATTTGCAGAGACAGATTTTTGAACGCCTGACAATGAGGACTGTATTGCAAAGGGAACTAAGATTTCACCTTGAAATTCGCCATGTCCGCTACTATTTTTGTCGGTTACGGAATAATTCCATAATCCGTTGAGGTTCTGCCATTTGTCACGTTCCATAATAGGGCGCGGATATTCCTGCCAAACGTTGTTGACATCAATAGTTTCAGCCCATTGGGTCTTTATTTTGTCACCTGCCGGCTTCCATTGAGAAAAGGCCGGAATTGTAAGAAGTAATGTTACAGCAAGTAAAAGTTGTTTTTTCATATTAGTTTCTATTTATAATTTCGAGACATGCTTTAAGAGAGTCTTGCCAGTAAGGGACCTCTGCACCGAGTTTTTTGATTTTGTCTTTTGCAAGGACACTGTATGAAGGCCTTGTGGCAGCCGTAGGATACTGCCATGATTCGATGGCATTGACTTTAACATTGTTTATTCCTGACAATGAATAAATTGTTTTGGTGAAATCATACCAGGATACGGCTCCTTCATCAGTAAAATGATAAAGGTTGAAACTGCTGAATCCTTTTGTTATAATGGTCATGATAGCCTTTGCAAGGTCGGTGGCGTATGTGGGCGAACCGACTTGGTCATATACAACGCTGATGTTATCTTTCTCTTTAGCGAGACGCAACATTGTTTTTACAAAATTGTTGCCGAACTCCGAATACAACCATGCTGTTCTGATGATGGTTGCGTCACAGCCGGAATTGCGTATTGCCTCTTCACCTGCGAGTTTTGTGTTGCCATAAACACTGTGAGGGTCAGGTCTGTCGGTCTCCTTTATAGGATGACATGTTTCACCGTTGAAAACATAGTCGGTTGAAATGTGTATCAGTTTGATGTTATTGGCTGCAGATACCTTCGCTAAAACTTCCGGCCCTCTGCTGTTAATGTTCCTTGCAATCTCTGCCTCACTCTCGGCTTTGTCAACCGCTGTGTATGCAGCACAATTAATGATTATGTCTATCTTGTTGATTGCTATGAAGTTATTGATGTTGCCAACATCGGTAATATCCATTTCGGGAATATCAGTGAAATAAAAATTGTATTGTGGAAATTCATTGTGAATCTTTCTAAGAGACATTCCCAACTGACCATTGCCGCCTGTAACTAAAATATTCATTTGATTTTTTTTGCAAACTTAGGTATTTTATTGAAAAATATATTATTTTCGTTGTTTGTTTTTGAAGAGAATTTTTTAATAATGAATTATTAGTTTTTATAATATTAAAGTTCAATAGATTATGAGAGTAATTATCAGTGAAAATTACAATGAGATGTCGAAATGGGCAGCAAATCATGTTGCTCAGAGAATCAACGAATTCAAGCCGACGGCAGAGCGTCCGTTTGTGCTGGGACTTCCTACAGGCTCAACTCCGTTAGGCACGTATAAAGAACTTATCAATCTTTACAAGGCAGGCAAGGTGTCATTTGCCAATGTTGTGACTTTCAATATGGATGAATATATAGGTATTCCTGAAGAACATCCGGAAAGCTACCATTCATTCATGTGGAACAATTTCTTCAGCCATATTGATGTCAAGAAGGATAATGTACACATTCTCAATGGGAATGCTCCTGATTTGGAGGCTGAATGTGCAAATTATGAAGCTCAGATAAAATCATTCGGAGGCATAGACCTTTTCATGGGCGGTATCGGTCCTGACGGACATATTGCATTCAATGAGCCTGGTTCGTCTCTAACTTCAAGAACGAGGGTTAAGACGCTGACCACCGACACTATTATAGCAAACTCCAGATTTTTCGACAACGATGTCAACAAGGTTCCAAAACAGGCTCTCACTGTGGGCGTGGGTACTGTCATGGATTCACGTGAGGTGATGATTCTTGCCAATGGTCATAACAAAGCTGTTGCATTGCAGCATGCCATCGAAGGCGGGATAAGCCAGATGTGGACTGTAAGTGTTCTTCAGATGCATCCTAAAGGAATAATCGTCTGTGATGATGCCGCAACTGTCGAGATGAAGGTTGGTACCGTCAACTATTTCAAGGATATAGAGAAAAGCATTAATCGTAAGTAAGCTTTCGATATGAATACAAAAAAGATTGTGCTGACAGTAGTTGTCGTGCTTTTGGTGATAATATTCGGCTTTTCTTCATTTTATACGATAAGTTCCACACAGAGGGGTATTCTGACTACCTTCGGTAAGGTGTCAAGCAAATCGGTAGGCGATGGACTTCATGCAAAGATACCTTTTATCCAAAATGTCAAGAAGGTGAATGTTCAGACTCAGAAAATTGATGACAATACTATTTCATACACTAAGGATATTCAGTCTGCAGAGTTGAGTTTTGTCGTGAACTATGATTTTCAGTTGGATAACCTCGTGGATTTGTACACTAAAGTTGGCTTCAATTATGAAACAAAAATTTTGTCGCCAATTATCGAAGGTGTCATCAAGGATGTGGTAGGTACGTTCAATGCTGCAGAGATTGTGGAGAATCGTGATAATGTGAGAAATAAAATTGAGATTCAGCTTATTAACAAATTCCCGTCTCAGTATTTCAGCAATATTCGTTTTCAGATAGTTAATATCGACTACGATGACCAGTTCGAAAAGGCTATCATTGAAAAGCAGGTTGCAGAGCAGAATGCTTTGAGGGAGAAGAATAACACGGTCAGAATCCAGGAAGAAGCCAACCAACAGATAATCAAAGCTGAAGCAGAGGCCAAGGCAATCCAGATTAAGGCCGACGCGTTGGCAGCCAATCCAAAGATTGTCTCATACGAGGCTGTTCAGAGATGGAATGGGGTGTTGCCGGAATATATGCTCGGTGATGCAGTTCCGTTTATTAATCTGAAGTAACTCCGGTTTTTTGTAAAAACATCACCCAGCGCCTGTTTTTGTTGGCTATGGAATTATTCTTTATAAGCTGATAACCGCTTGTCAGGAAATAATTGCCGTACCATTGCTCAATGGTGGTATTGCGCTCTTTCAGTATGACATCTTTCCTGTATCTTTTTTCAGGATAATATGTGCTTGATGAAATTGACTTTGTCAGCGGTTCCAAAATGGAGTATTGTATGTGGTCAAAGGAATAGGCCATATTTACGATGTCGCCTTCGCTGATATAAGTCGTTGTGCGTTTCAATGGCTTTAATGACACCACATTTTCAAAATACGAGAGACCTGACCAGACTAAATTGCCATCAGGGAGGAAAATATAGTTCAGACCTGTGAATGTGGAAAAGCCGTTGAGTTCGATTCTTTGCACCGAATAGGGTCTTCCCCAGAAATCGTAGTCGATGTCCGTCACTGTTCTATAGACAGGGAAGAATGACTCTCCGGAAAAAAGATAACCGCGTGATTTGATACTGTTTACCGAATCAAACTCTATGGGGTCATTCCATAAGAAGTATATGTCTTGACTTGTTTTGGAAACAGGATAAGTGTTTAGTTTTTCGCTTTGCAGGTTGAACGAATAGACACCTGTTGACTTGTTGCCAAAATTGTAGTCGCCCCTGATATGTTTTAAATCACCTTTGTAATAACTGCCAACAATGGATTGAATCTGACCTGTTGTTGAGTAGAGTGGTGATGCTGACACAAATGTGATACTGTCATTGAAATCTTTCGTGTAAAAAGTTGATTTAA
>JAFYJP010000212.1 GCA_017538085.1 Bacteroidales bacterium
AGGATTCCCTCATTGAGAATTGTTACCGTACCGAATGTATAATCCACGGTGTAATCCACGTTTTCAGTCAATGTCATACCGCCAGCCTTAACCACAACGGAGCCCTGGGCTATATTGTAGGTGTTAAGGCTTATCTGCGAGCCTCCTGATGACGAATAGTAGCCGGAGAGCAAGAATTTATCCTTCTCCGTCATCTGTTTAGCCACAGTCTTGGTATTGGTATAAAGAGAATCGAATGCATATCGTTTTGCCATTGATTCAGGCAGTATCTTGTGAAGATGTGAGCCGAAAGGTTCCAGTACAGGGAAGAACACCCTGCCGTTGTTGGTCTGAATGGTACCTCCTGATGTTGCAGCACTGCCGATGAAATCGAACAAACCATCACCGCCTTCAATAGGATTGAGCTGTGAATCAAGGGTATCAAGATTGAGCAGATGCAACAGAGGCACACCTTTGATGCTGTCAGGCCCTTCATTGAAGTAACCTGAAGCCACACCGTTGTCGTTGCCCGAATAAAGGATGTTCAAAACAAAATCTTCAGATGAAAGCTGATAGGCTCCCAATGAATAAACGTTCTTCATCATCAGATTCCACAAAGGACTCTTGGTGTTTACCGAAGTTGGACGCAACAATTTGACAATGAGATTCTGTGGACTGTTGATACCACCATCGGAGAATTCACCGACTTGATAAATCTCACCATTGACTGTATATTGATATGCCACAGCCAACACTTGGCTGGAAGTCAGTGCCGTGTTCAGAGAAATGAAGCCCAGTACTCTGTTGAAAGTGTATTCGGATGATTTCAGTTTTCTGGCACTCTCAATCTTGTCGTAGTCAGTACCTTCAACGAAATCAGCTCCCGGAAGAGTACTCAGATAAGTGAAAACAGTACTGATGTCACGAAGCTGAGACGTATCTCCGCTGAAAATCACATCTGGCAGCGTGTTACGGTTATCGTCCGGATAAAGGATGTTGTCTTTATTGAAAAGATACTGATTGCTCGGGTCATGTTCACCAAGATCTGTAAATGCTATGATGTTTCTGTTGTCGGTAACGGCTGCACCTATGTTCGTAACCCAGACCTCAATCTTGGTAATAGTGACATCAGAAGTTATGATAGGCAGCGTTGACAGTGCTCTTTCATAGTTGTCCCTGAAATATTGTGACAGGAAGAAGTGGCGGTTTTCATCGTATTCCGATGACTTGATTTTGAACGGAGTGTTCTGCACGCCGCCGGACGAGCTGACAGTCTTGGATGTTGTATTCTGCTTTGAAACCAACGCTGTTAACGTCAATCTGCCGAATTGCAGTTTCGTCTTGATACCGAACAGTTTCTGACTACCTGTAATAAGCGAACTGTTGAGAGGCAGTGTGACATTACCTGCCTCAATCAGCTTTAGGATATCGTCCTCCTCCCCTTCGTATGCCAGTTTGAATTCGTTGTCGAGTTCAAAATTCATGGCATCATTATCGAAATTGAGGTTGAACTGAATTTTCTCACCTATTTTTGCCATAAGGCTGAGTTTCAGCTTCATGTCAAAGTCAAAACTCGTGGTTTTCCTTTGTCTTACGTCAAGATTCTGGTCATCGCGGTTGTTATGAAGAATACCGAACTTCAGCTCTGCAGAACCTTGCGGACGTATATCAATTGTATTTGAACCGAATATCTTGTCGAAAGCCTCACTCTTGATGTTAATAGTAGGTATCAGTCCCTGGCGGGCATCCTGACCTGCCGTGGCTGAACGTTCCTTCCAATAATCAAACATCAACTTGTCAAGCTGATACTGCAAATAGTCATCATAATCCATGTAATATGGTATTCTGTAATCCATATCGCCGATTTTCTTTTTGATGACATATTGGTTGGTTTTCGGGTCATATTCAACTGTAGTCTTAAGATTTTCAGGATCTTTGAGATACAGGTCATTATTACGGAAATATGGATTAGTGCCATCGTCATTCTTAAAAGGGAATCTGAGGATTGTATCCGGTTCCTGCGGCGCATACAAAGGAGCAGCACCATGAGCCTCGGGAACAAAAAATGCCCAAATGGTAAGGATTAACAGAGTTACAGACAAATGACAGTTAAAATTCTTCATCAATTCAATTACATGATTTTCAAGGTCTCTTTTACAAGATCCTCCACCGATAATTCACTCCCCTTGCTTTCCACTGTGTTCCTCAACGCTTTCTCCACCGCAGGTTTAGGGAAACCGAGCATCGTTAAAGCAGATAACGCTTCATCAAGATTATTATTGTGTTTTAAGGCATTAACTTCGACATCAAAATCAACTTTTGTCAGTTTGTCTCTTAAATCCACAACTATTCTCTGAGCTGTTTTCTCTCCGATACCCTTTACAGATTTCAGACGTTTGTAGTTGCCGTCAACGATTGTCGAGTATAATTCATCGGCTGTCAGAGACGAAAGGATAACCCGTGCAGTATTGGCACCGACACCGGATACGGTTATCAGGAATCTGAAAATTGTGCGTTCCTTTTCTGTAAAAAACCCATAAAGATTCTCCGAATCATCGCGTAAAATGTGATGCAGGTAAAGCTTCACCTCGGCCGAATCCTTGATTGCGGTATATGTATTGACCGAAATAAGAATATTATAACCTATTCCGTTACAATCAATTACACAATAGGTGGGATTTGAACGAACCAATTTTCCGAAAATATACTCGTACATTTTATAATCTCAGATATAAACATGCAAAGATAAAAAAAATGTTTATATTTGCATTTGTTTGAAGTTGAATATAATAACAAAAAAATGAACAGAAAAAACATAGTAATACTAACAGGTGCAGGCATCAGTGCCGAGAGCGGTGTGCCTACTTTCAGAGATTCCGACGGTTTATGGTGCAATTACAAAGTTGAAGAGATATGCACGCATGACGCACTGGATTGGAATCGTCCAGTGGTGATAGATTTCTACAACCAGCGCCGCAAACAACTTGATGAAGTGCAACCCAACAAGGCACATATAGAACTGACAAAACTCGAAACGAAATATAATGTCAACAT
>JAFYJP010000213.1 GCA_017538085.1 Bacteroidales bacterium
ATAAATGATGGCTATGGCTACAGAAATCTCGTCTGCGTTTGCCAATAATCTTACATAATAGATACAAAAAAGGGCGACCAAAAGTTGCCCTTTTTTTTGTGCTTCTACAGTCTAATTCAGATTAGATTGAATTATGTATATGATTGCCTGAACATCAATAACGTTGATGGCACCGTCACCGTTTGCGTCTGCATTGACTGGATTGAACGTGGCCGGTGTGTTGTCGTAAATGTATGAAATGACAGCCATAATGTCTGAGACGTTTATTTCTCCGTCATCATTGGCATCACCTAAAAGAATGGAAACATCGCCCAATGTCAGGAAATTGTATATTTCTTGTGTGTAGTCGATGTCATGGTCTGGCCCATTGTACCATTCATGCTGTCCGCCGTTGACTTTTATTAATGCAACTTTAGTGTCATTTGTGCCATCAGTGTAAAGATATTTCTCAAACGTGAGACCATCATTGACAATGTCGGGATAGTAGGTGATTTCCGGAGTGGTGCTGCAGTTGTCAAAACTGCGCCAATATTCCACTGTTTCCTCGGCACCTTTACCAATATCGAAGGAAAATCCTGAGTATGAGACTACTCCGGTTTCATAGTTAACAATAGGATCGGCGGTTCCGTGAATATGCATGGCACTGACCGGTACTGCTGGAGTCAGATTTTCAACTTCATTTCCTATAGGTCCGTTCACAGATGCTATAGCCGTTATCCTGTCACTATGTTCGATGGCCATACGGTTTGCCATGTACCCTCCGATTGAGAATCCCACGAAGTAAACCTTGTCTTGGTTAATGTTATAGTTTTCTATCAGATTGTCGAGAATTGCCATCATGAAACCACTGTCATCAACGTTTCCATTTAGCATGTAATATTGTCCAAAGATTACAGCTGATATTCCTGCGTTCCATGCGCCATTAATTGTGATTGGTATTGTGCCGAATAAAACCACGGAGAAAGGTAAGGCCTGCGGTGAAATGATTATCCATCCGTTTTCTTCTGCAATCTGTTGGAAATTAGTTGATTGAAAGACATCACTCATGGTGCCTTCTATACCATGCAGGGTAAAAATGACAGGTGCGGGAGTTGAGCCGTCATAAGTTGAAGGAACATATTCCATATACTGTCGTTGTGTGCCGCCCCATGTCATTGTCTTAGTTGTTTGTGCTGACAATGTTACCGTCATGGTGATTAGTGCGATAAGAAGTAATAATTTTTTCATTTTCAAAGTATTTGTTTTTTCAATAATTATCTGACTAATTGCCAAACAGGATTGCAACTGCTTTCTTTACGGCTTTGTCGATGAATTCAGGTGATTTGCCGCCTGCTGTTGCGAAATGAGCCTGACCGCCGCCACCGCCGTTGATTTCTTTGACGGCAACTTTTATGGTGTTGCCTGCATGATATTTGCCTGTAGCGACGAGGTCATCGGTGATGACGATACAGATTGCAGCCTTACCGTTCTTGTTACTGCCCAATACAACTATCGTGTTGTCTTTATTCTGTTTCAGTGCAAATGCGAGGTCTTTGAGGTCACCGGTCTCAATATCCACTACACCTGAAATGAGATTGACACCTTCGGTGGTTATCATTTTTGTCTGAAGGTCATTTTTGATTGCCGTAAGTTTCTCTGACTTAAGTTCTTCAATCTCTTTTTTGAGGTTGTTGTTCTGTTCGATGAGAGCGTTGACGCCTTTGATGCTGTCCTGTGCTTTCAACGTAGTCTTGATTTCGTTGACGATATTAACATGATCTTCAAGGTAGTCAAATGCTTTTTGTCCGGTATATGCTTCGATTCTGCGGATGCCTGCAGCTACTGCGCCTTCTGATACTATCTTGAAAACACCGATATTGCCTGTGGAATTGACATGCAGACCGCCGCAGAGTTCGATGGATTCACCGAACTTGATAACACGAACCCTGTCACCGTATTTTTCACCGAAAAGAGCCATAGCGCCCATGTTTCTCGCCTCATTGATATCCATATCGCGGTTCTCTTCACGTTTGAAATCGCTTCTGATGAAGGAATTGACGATTGCCTCGGTCTGATGAATTTCTTCATTGCTCATTTTCTGGTAATGGGAAAAGTCGAAACGGAGGTAGTCAGGTCCAACGAACGACCCTTTTTGTTCAATATGGTCGCCCAACACCTGTTTGAGAGCCTTTTGCAGAAGGTGTGTCGCGGAGTGGTTGCAAGCTATAGCCTGTTTTCTTTCGACATCAACTATCGCTGTAAACTCGGCAGTGACATCCTGCGGCAGTTTCTCGGTTATATGTATCGAAAGATCATTTTCCTTTTTTGTATTGATGATTCTGATGGTTTCCTTGTCATTGGTTATCACGCCCGTGTCACCGACTTCACCGCCCATTTCGGCATAGAACGGAGTGCAAGGGAACACAAGATGATAGAATGTTTTGCCTTTGACATCCACCTGACGGTATTTGACTATCTCAACTTTAAGTTCATTATTGTCATATCCGCAGAATGTATAATTTATCTTCTGAGCCTCTTCTTCAGTGCGGTTGACGTAAACCCAGTCGGAGAGCGACTGTTCGGAGGCTTTTCTTGAACGGTCCTTCTGAAGTTTGAGATTATTATTGAAGCCTTCCATGTCAATCGTCATGTTGATTTCTTCTGCCATAAGAGATGTAAGGTCAACAGGGAATCCGTATGTGTCGAAGAGTTCGAAGGCGAAGTCGCCATCGATAACTGACTGGTTCTTATGGGATTCAGCGTATTGGTTGAATCTTTGGATACCTGTTGCCAAAGTTCTGAGAAATGCCTGTTCTTCTTCAGCAATGATGTGTTTGCAGGTTGAGTGTTGCTTTTCGAGTTCAGGGTAGATGTCTTTCATCTGAAGAACGAGGACATCCATAAGTTCATACAGGAATGGACGTTTTATGTTAAGTGACGAGTATGCGAAGCGTATCGCACGGCGGAGAATACGGCGGATGACATAG
>JAFYJP010000214.1 GCA_017538085.1 Bacteroidales bacterium
TAAAGAATATTTCAATCTAAAACAAGAAAAAAATGGAAAGAAAAGAAATAGAAGAAAAAGTAAAAGCAATGATTATTGACCAATTAGGTGCATCGAAAGACGATGTCACCCTTGAGGCAAGTTTTACTAATGATTTAGGTGCTGACTCATTGGATCAGGTTGACTTAATCATGAATTTTGAAAAGACATTCGGATTGGAGATACCAGATGACATAGCCGGTGAAATCAACACAGTAGGTGATGCCATAGATTATATTGAAAAGCATTTGGCAGAAAAATAAAATAAAAACTTCATCATCATACCTTAAATTAAAATGACTCAGAGAAGAGTTGTTGTAACAGGGTACGGCGCGCTCACTCCCTTAGGAAACACTGCCGATGAAACATGGGAAAATGTTACTAAGGGAGTTAGTGGCACCAACGAAATCACCCGTTTTGACACAACTAAATTCAAAACGCACATTGCCTGCGAACTTAAAGATTACAACCCCCTAAACTATTTTGACAAGAAGGAAGTACGCAAGTACAATCTGTTTCAGCAGTATGCCCTGGTCGCATCTGACGAAGCCGTCAAAAAATCGAAGATTGTAATCGACAAGCTCGACCGCAGCAGATGCGGAGTCATTTGGGGGTCAGCCATAGGCGGTCTGGAAACCCTTATGGTGGAAATCAGCGATTTCAACACGGGTGACGGCACACCGCGTTTCAGCCCTAACCTCTTCACAAAAATCATGTTTGACTCCGTGCCGGGAATGATTGCACAGAAATACAAATTTGAAGGCCCGTCCTACGTAACCGTTTCAGGATGCGCCTCAAGTTCTAACGCAATCATAAACGCATACAGGAAAATCGCCTATAATGTTGCCGACCTGTTTATAGTGGGAGGCTCAGAAGCACCAATTTCCCCAATAGGGATAGGTGCCTTCAGCGCAATGAAATCATTATCCACACGCAATGACGACTATGCAACGGCATCACGTCCATTTGATACCGACAGAGACGGTTTCGTAATCGGTGAAGGTGCAGGTGCTCTCGTAATTGAAAGCCTTGACCACGCTGTCGCTCGAAATGCCACCATTTATGCGGAAATAGTTGGCACCGGCTACTCCAACGACAATGTCAACACAACCAATCCGGATCCAAAAGGCGAATCTGCATATAATGCTATGAAATCGGCAATTGCAAGCGCAGGCATGGACATTTCCGACATCAACCACATCAATGCGCACGCCAGCGGCACAAAAGATGGCGATCTTTCCGAAACACGAGCAATAAGGAACCTTTTCGGAGATGCTCTTCCCAAAATTTATGTAACCTCCACCAAGTCAATGACGGGACACCTTCTCGGTGCTTCAGGCGCAGTGGAATCCGTAATCTCAATATTATCACTTTGCGACGCTATAGTCCCCCCTACCATTAACAACACATCCGTTGACCCAGAAATAGGTGAAGGTTTTTATTTTATTCTCAATAAGGCAAAGAAACGTAAAATAAACTGCGTGATGAACAATTCTTTCGGACTTGGCGGACACAACGCAGTAATAATCTTCAAAAAATTCAAGTAGTGGGTATATTAAGTCTGCTTCGTCCATTATCCCCTTCCTGGAATTCCGACAAAGAATTATATACAGCAATCTACAGCATATTCGGATTCTACCCTTCTAATATTATGCCTTATAAAGTCGCTCTTCATCACAAATCGGCACCCTTGGAAATATCAGTAAAACAGCACAATATGGATTTAAACAACGAACGCCTCGAATTTCTTGGCGATGCCATCATCGGTGCTATTGTCGCTGATATCGTCTTTAAATCCTTCCCTTACAAAAACGAAGGATTTATGTCGGAAATGAGATCCAAGATTGTAAGCCGCTCACAACTGAATAAGCTGTCTATTCACTTGGGAATCGACAAACTCGTTCAGCATCAGCACGATATAAGATCCAAATCAATCGAAGGCGATGCATTCGAAGCATTATTCGGTGCAATATACATCGACAAAGGTTTCGAATTCTCAAAAAAAGTCCTCAAACGCATAATAAACCTGCACTTTGACATGCATGAATTGGAAAGCCAAAACAACAACTTCAAAAGCCAGTTGCTCGAATGGTCACAAAAAAACAAGCATGAACTTGATTATAAGGTAATTGACACACAATACGACAAAAAAACCAAGGTGTATGTAGTGAGAGTTTTTATTGATGGCAAGCCGATGGAAACAGGAAGCGATTACAATATTAAAGGTGCCGAACAGATTGCCTCGGAGAAGACGTTGGCACTAATCACAAAAGACGATGAAAACACAATAACGGTCCCATAGTTTAATGGATAAAATGCAAGATTCCGGTTCTTGAGATGGGAGTTCGATTCTTCTTGGGATCGCAAAAAGCCAGTGAAAACTGGCTTTTTTATTGTGCAAAATAACGCCTGATATCCTCTCTGTCGGTCTCAAGCTGTTTTTTCAAATTATCCAACCCGTTGAATTTGACTTCATCACGCATTCTTTTGCAGAAGAATACACAGATGTTCTCACCATAAATCTCTTCATCGAAATCAAAAATATTGACTTCAATAGTGACTTCCTTTCCATTGACAGTCGGACGGAAACCAATGTTGCACATACCTATATACATATTGCCATGCCATTTGACGCGACAGGCATACACACCGTTGGCCGTGATGAGCTTCATGTCATTTTCGAGAAACAGATTTGCAGTAGGAAACCCCATGGTACGACCTATCTGCTGACCATATATAACCTGACCATAGATGTTGTACTCGTAACCGAGCATCTTGTTTGCAGTCTCCACATCACCGACATTCAAAGCTTTACGTATCAACGATGAGCTAACAATCTGTCCGTCGTACATGTAAGGAGGCACCTGAATCACTTTGTATCCCCACTTTTTACTTTCAGCGGAAAGCAGCTCCATTGTCGAGAAGTCGTCATGCCCGAAATGACAATCGTAACCAACTACAATATGTGACGGATGTAAATGCTTTATGATGTACTCATTCAGAAAATCAGATGATGACATCATTGACAGCTTAGGCGTGAAGGGAATGTCAATCAATACGTCAACACCTAAGTTCGCCATTATGTGAATCTTGCGTCCTTTGGAATTTATATAGTTGAACCTCAATCCATTACCTTCTATTATCTCACGCGGATGAGGATTGAATGTGATAACTACAATTTCACCGCCGCAAGATGCCTTCGTATCATTCATCCTGCTTAGAATAGCACGGTGTCCGAGATGAATGCCATCGAACACTCCTACGGTAACTATTGTGTTACTCAGGTCAACATTGGTTATATCGCTAAAATATTTCATAGCAAAGTCTGAAGAATCTGGACTGCATTAGTGGCAGCACCCTTTCGGAGATTATCAGATACAACCCACATATTCAATGTTTTAGGCTGAAATAAATCTTTTCTGATTCTTCCAACGAAGACATCATTCTTACCTTTAGCAAACAGCGGCATAGGATACTTTTTGTCGGAAGGGTTGTCAATCACTGTAACTCCAGGAGTGTCGGCAAGCAAGTCGTAAACCAGCTGAATGTCAAAATCATTGTGAAATTCAACATTGACGGATTCTGAATGGCCTCCTGTGACGGGTACACGCGCAGCAGTGGCTGACACCTCTATTGAATAGTCGTTTAGAATCTTTTTTGTCTCATTTACAAGTTTCATTTCCTCATCGGTATATCCGTTGTCAAGAAACTCGCCCGCTTGAGGAATCACATTGCAGAATATCGGATAATGATAAGCCATTTCATGAAATTCATTTCCATCTGTTTCATTTTGCAGCTGGTCAAGACCCTTTTTACCGGAACCTGAGACAGACTGGTATGTTGAAACCACTATTCGTTTGATTTTCAGCCTTTCATGAAGTTTTGACAAGGCAAGCACCATCTGGATAGTTGAACAGTTCGGATTTGCAATTATGTGACTGTTTCCAATAGCGTAACTGTTGATTTCGGGCACCACGAGCGGAATATCCTTATCCATGCGCCATGCAGAGGAATTGTCAATTACGATGGTTCCGACTTCCGCAAAAAGAGGTGCATATTTCTTTGACACAACCTTTCCTGCCGAAAAAATTGCAAAATCCGGTTTCTGAGCGACAGCGCTGTCGGCATCTGTAACCTGCAGCCTCCTTCCAAAGCACGTGACGTATTTGCCGACCGACTTGGAAGAAGCAACGGGAATAATGGTCTCAAAGTCGAGGTTGAACTCCTCCAATACTTTCAGTACAACAGTGCCTACCACACCGGTAGCACCGACAATTGCAAGAGATTTTTTCATTTTTTACAAGGAATTTGTCTCCACATCGCTTTTAATTCTCCTGACCATGCCCTGCAAAGCAGTTCCGGGACCGACTTCTGTAAATGAGTTGGCTCCGGCAGCAAGCATATTCTGAATGGTCTGGGTCCATCGAACTGGAGAGGTGAGCTGTTTAACCAGATTTGATTTGATGATGTCAGGATTTCTGACTGGCTGGCCGTTTACATTCTGATATATAGGGCAATTTGGCATATCGATGTTTGTTGCCATGATTGCTTCGCTGAGTTCGTCATGGGCAGGCTGCATAAGCGGTGAATGGAAAGCGCCACCGACTTTCAGCGGTAACACACGCCCATTAGCCTTTTTTATCAGCTCCGTAGCCTTTTCTATGCCTGTAACGGTACCTGAGATTACAATCTGTTCCGGAGTGTTATAATTGGCAGCGACAACAGTGTCATCAGTTATTGTCATGAGAATTCTTTCGAGCACAGATGCTTCCATTTTAAGGACTGCAGCCATTGTGGAGGGCTCGGCTTCGCAGGCTTTTTGCATGAGCATTGCACGCTTTGAAACGAGCTTCAGCCCGTCTTCAAAAGAAAGGCCGTCAATAGCTGCCAATGCTGAAAATTCGCCCAAGGAATGACCGGCAACCATATCAGGTTTGAACAAATCTTTTTTAACCTTGGCGAGGATAACAGAATGAATGTATATTGCCGGCTGTGTAACCTTAGTCTGGACAAGTTCCTCCTCCGTTCCTTCGAACATGATTTTTGCAATGTCAAAGTTCAGAACATCATTGGCAGTCTTAAACAACTTTTTTGCAACGGATGAAGACTCATAAAGGTCTTTACCCATTCCTGAATATTGTGCTCCCTGTCCTGGGAAAATATATGCTTTCATTTAATCAAACAATTATAAAGTACGTATCAATGTAATTTTGTTCCAATAAGATGCATAAATTCCTCACGTGTTTCCTTACGGAGGAAGGCTCCCATGAAATCGGAAGTCGTGGTCACGGAATTCTGTTTTTGGATGCCGCGCATAGACATGCAGGTATGCTGTGCTTCAATGACAACGCCAACTCCCAGCGGATCGAGTGTTTCAGCAATCACATTCTTTATTTCTGTGGTAAGTCGTTCCTGAACCTGCAGCCTTCTCGCATAAGCATCCACAACACGTGCGATTTTGCTCAGACCCACAATATGATTTCTCGGAATATAGCCCACATGGGCTTTCCCGATGAACGGCAGCATGTGATGCTCACAGATGGAATATATTTCTATATCCTTGACAATAACCATCTGCTGATAATCTTCCTGAAACATTGCAGAAGTCAGAATCTGCTTAGGTTCGGTATGATATCCGTAAGTGCAGAAAAGCATGGCACGGCTGATTCTTTCAGGGGTTTTAAGAAGTCCTTCCCTTTCAGGATTCTCACCGAGCAGCTTCAGAATTTCCTTATAATGATATTTGAGTTTTTCAATGGTATCTTCATCATAAAGGTTCTTCAGACCTTCATAACCCTTATTACCTTCTTCTCCCGAAAAATCTTCGGCAACTGTATTTATTGAATCTATATTTTTTATCATTTCATTAAGGATTAGCGTCTTTGCCTGTCATCAACTTATCATTGAAGAAAATCAGGTAAGCCTCAATATTCTTGCTCTTGTAAAACACCGGATAGTTTTCCTGAGATATCACAAAGTGATAGTAGTCATCTGGATTAAGTCCGGAATATATATAATTGTTAATCACTGCGTTGTCATAGAATTCCATAGCCTTGTTGCAATCAGGGAACGTTGACACAGTAATCATATCATAATCGTCATTGAGCAGTCGTGCAACAGAAGACAGATTGTCGAGTTTGTGATAACGGATCAGATAGTCGGAAACACGGGTTGAAATAGCCTTCACATTGGCTGAGGACTTCACGAGGAGCACGTAGAAGTAATTGGCCTTGCATACGTATTTATACAACGAGACTTCTTTTTTGAGGGCTTCCTGCTGGGCTTTTTCCTCAGCGACCTGCGCCATTGCTACAGAATCAAGAACAGGTTCCTCTTCAGGGACGAGATATTTCAATAGGTCAGCGGCAAGCGTTGACACCTCTTCGCCTGAATATTCCTTGGTGATGGTCTTCAGTTGGTCAATTGCGAGAGTGTCAGTTTCACCATTCTGGATAAGTCGGGAAAGTGATGACAGATACAAGAATCTGGCCATGTTCTTCTTATCTTCGAGCCCGGCGCCTTCCTCCACGAAAAGGTCCACCAAATCGTACATCTTATCATCGAATGCAGCATAAGTGTCACTGTACAGATTGTCCGAAGCCTCAAGTCTGTCAGTCATAACGACAAGATACGAAGGGTCGCGCAAAAGATGTGCAAAATCACTCTCAGGGTATTCGCTCTGAATTGCAGCGCCAAGCTGCGTCATACAGGCTTCATCAGAGGTTTCCCGACAATTCAGATACATCATGATGTAAGCCGTGAGTTTATGATTAGTTTCAGGGTATCTTACAACCAACTGGTCGAAACACTCATTCGAAAGTTTGTAGTCGCTCAACTGGTCCATTGCAATAAAACCAGCCTGATACAACGCATCTTCAATCTTCTTGTTCGAAGCCTCCATCTGCTCTTCGGTGAGAGGCAGATTCTGCAGGTAAAACTGAGGATCCTTCGGGTCAGTGACTATCGCAGCCATAGCTGTGGTATCGACTGCAGTTGTATCGACATCGCCAAGGTCATCCCACGACAGCACATGTTTATCCCGGAAAACCCACAAGTCCTCATATTTTCTGTCACCCCATTTCTTCTTAAAGTCGGAAATACCTGCACTGACAGTCTGAGAGCCATAGAAATACCAAGACACGGAAGTTCCCAACCTGTTTTGTGTCTGTTGGTTCTCATACTGTGTCATAAGAGAATTTGAATAAGCTCTCTGACGCTGCATTTCGAGTTCCTTATTGATTCTCTCCTGTTCCTCGATTTCAGCAATTATGGAATCTATCATTGCAGCTCTTATTGTAGGATCCATTCTGGCAACAGCCTGGAGACTGTCTTCAATCTGCACAATCTTCAAGTTTTCAACGAGTTTGTCCAACACAGCCGTCTTTTCCTTAAGTTCCACATAATTTGGATAATCCTGCGGAAGGAATTGGATAGTCGTATCATAATAAGGCTGCGACTGGATGTATTTTTTTGACTGGAAATACAAATCGGCGAGCTGTTGCGATGACATCGCCTTCTGATAATCGTTTGAAACACTGGTTTGGACGCTGAGTGCAAGATTTTCAATCAATTTGGTAGTATCGCCGTTTCTCCTTGCAATTTCAGCAAGAGCATAGTAAATCTGGTCCTTGTATTCGGCATATTTGCCCTCCTTCAGCATTTTCTGCAATGAACGAAGCACCTTTGCCGAATTGCCGATATCAGCACATTGTGCCATTCGTATCTTCGAATTGAAAGTGATACGGAAATCAGGCCCCTTTGTGGAATTTTTGTAATATTCCGAAGCCTCCGAATAGTTCTCCAACTCCTGATTTATCTGTCCGAGTATGAAGTTTGCACGTTGTTTTGCCCTACGATTGTACTTGTTGAGAAGGACTGTCTGTTCAAGATAAGGTATGGCCTCACTATTCTTTTCCTGAAGAATGTAATAATCGGCATAAGCTATGGGATACTGGCGGCGGGTTTCGGTAGATGTAAGCAGATCATCAACCGGCTTCTGAAGTTCGTCCAAAACATTAGCCGCTTTTTCAAACTCCTTGTTTTGAGTATAAGTCATTGCAAGCCAAAGCTTTGCATCATAAGCAATATTGTTCTTTTCGTATGTGGTAATCACATACTGGAAAATACGGCGGGCATTGTTGAAATCCTTTTCATAGAAATAACACTGACCTATAAGAAAATAACAGTCATCAATCCATTTGACCTTTTCCTCACCACCGAAAACCATCGAATGCCTGCGAATCATCACATACGCTTTCTCAATTGACTTGTCCATGCTCGATTTCAAACTCTGAGATTCCTTTTTATTACCGTAATAATTTACAGTAAGCGTAGTCAGATAATTATCCGAGCCTGATTTTATCATATTATCAACAGCTGCCTCTACATTTTCACGGGCATTCCAATAGCCGTTGTAATGCGACGTCAAATTGTGGAATCCACGTCTGAGTGTCGTATCCTTCTTGGTAGAGCAAGATGTAACTATCAGCAGTACAGCAAAATATATTATATATTTGAATAAAGTTTTCCTTTCCACTCTATATAAACTTTAAAAAAGCAAATTTATTTTATTTTTTCCAATTTTTGTCGATATTTGCAGCGAAAATCTCAACAAGAAAATAACATTATGTCTGAGAAAACCAAAAAAACACTTAAGATAACAGCCATTGCTGTAGTTGTATTCATCATTAACTTCTTCCTGTCATTCCTGATAATCGAATTCACATCTATCCATAAAATCCTGCCGGGTTCACCCTTGGAGAAGGAAATCATTCAACTGAAGGAAGAAACCGACAGCCTCAACAAGGTACTCGACAACAACACAAAATACATAGAAAACATAAAAAAAATACTTTCCGGCAACGATAACCCTCAGAATTACAGCATTTCACCGAAGCCGACCAAGAAAAGAGACATTACCGAATTCTACAACGACAGCCTTACAGAAATAGTATTCTCTAAGCCATCAAAACCGTATCATCAGATACTCTCCAAATCCGGCATAACACTTAGCGAAATCAACTTCTACCCTCCTGTTGAAGGTGTTGTTTCCTCATCAATGGACATTGCAAAGAAACATTACGGAACCGACATCATACCATCTAAAAGTGCCGTTGTAAAGGCCACCCTTGACGGAGTCGTAATCTTTTCAGGATGGACTGTCGAAACAGGTAATGTAATAATTATCAGCCACTTAAACAATCTTATAAGCATCTACAAACACAATTCTTCAAATCTGAAAAATGTCAACGACTATGTAAGGGCCGGTGAACCGATTGCCATTGCAGGGAACTCTGGAGAGCTGACATCAGGGCAACATCTTCATTTCGAACTGTGGTTTGAAAACCGTCCAATAAACGTTAGAGAATATATCGCCTTTTAAACAAGCTTTTATCAAATTATATTGTATCTTTGCAATCTTAAAAATGAAAAGACATTGAAATGCAGAATTCATATTTCAACCTTATAGAGCAGACATATTATTTTCCTCAGGAAGGCTTTGATCTGCGCGGTGAATACCTCACTTTCCACGGAATTTCACTGCAATATCTCATCAACAAATATGGCACCCCGTTCAGGCTGGTTTATCTTCCAAAAATTGGTGATCAGATAAAAAAAGCCCGCAATCTGTTTAACAGAGCCATCAACTCATTTAACTATTCCGGCCAGTATCAGTTCTGTTACTGCACAAAATGCTGCCATTTCTACCATGTCGTCAGCGAAGCAGTAAAACATGATGTCAACCTCGAAACATCATCATCATTCGATATTGACCTCATCCTCAAACTCTATGTCAAGGGCGAACTGAACAAAAACAGGATAATAGTCCATAACGGTTACAAGTCGGAAGAATATCTGTCAAAGATTTTGCGTCTGCAAAAACTCGGCTTTTCAAATTCAATCATAGTGCTTGACAGCGAAAGTGAATTGGACACACTAATAAAACTTGTTGGCAATCAGAAAGTTAAAATAGGCATAAGAATGGCCGTTGATGAAGAGCCACAGTCAGCATACTATACTTCACGTCTTGGTCTCCCATACCGCGACATCATGCGAGTCTATAACGAAAAAATCAAGCCGAATCCTAACTTGGAGATGAAAATGCTTCATTTCTTCGTTGATTCAGGAATCAAGGACAGCATATACTATTGGGGAGTCTTCAACAAGGCTGTGTCATTGTATGCCGAACTAAAGAAAAACTGCGATACCCTTGAGAATTTCGACATTGGAGGCGGCTTCCCGATACGCAACCATCTTGGTTTCGAATATGACTACGAATACATGATTAAGGAAATCGTCAAAAATATCAAGGAAGTCTGCAACAACGAACATGTTGAGGAACCGAACATCCTGACTGAATTCGGCAAATTCACTGTCGGTGAAAGCGGTGCCATTATCTTCAAAGTCGTGGAGGTTAAGCAGCAGAACGACAACGAGACATGGTATATCGTCAACAACAGTCTGATGAATACAATACCTGATGCGTGGAGTCTCAACGAGAAGTTCATTCTTCTGCCAATCAACAAATGGTACAACAAGCACAAGAGAATCAACATCGGCGGCATCAGCTGTGACCACTCCGACTACTACAACACGGAGGACTTCAACCAGCAGCTGCTGCTTCCTGACTACAAACTCTCCGACCCTGAACCGTTGTACATTGGTTTCTTCCATACAGGCGCATATCAGGATTCGCTGAGCGGTTATGGCGGAATAAAACACTGTCTGATTCCTTCTCCAAAACATGTCATCATCGACCGTGACGAAAAGGGTAACTTCTTCGATTACGAGTTCCGCCACGAGCAGACCGTTGATGAAATGCTCAGCATTCTCGGTTACGAAAGAGGCGAGGAAGAGGAGGAAGAAGGAGAAATCTAAACCAACAATCAGCAAAATGAGAACTGAAAGGCTTATTGCTCCATCGCTGCTGTCAGCTGACTTCGGGAATCTTGCCGATGCCATTCAATCAGTGGACAATGCCGACTGGCTGCACATTGATGTCATGGACGGCATGTTTGTCCCGAACATCTCATACGGTCAACCTGTTCTGAAATGCATACGCAAAGTCACCGACAAACCGCTTGACGTACATCTTATGATAATGCAGCCGGAGCGTTACATTGCATCTTTCAAGGAAGCGGGTGCCGACATCCTGACTGTTCATTATGAGGCATGTACGCATCTCAACCGCACAATTCACGCCATCCGTGAAACAGGTATGAAATCCGGAGTCGCACTCAATCCGGCCACACCGATACATCTTCTTGAAGACATCATCACTGATGTTGACATGGTACTGATAATGTCGGTGAATCCAGGATTCGGTGGTCAGAAGTTCATCGAGAACACATACCGCAAGATAAGTCAGCTCAAGGACATGATGATAAGGCGCAACGCATGCTGTCACATAGAAATTGACGGTGGCGTCAACATCGGAAACGCATCACGTCTCTTCGATGCCGGTGCCACCGTATTAGTCGCCGGAAATGCAGTTTTCAAATCAGCTGCTCCTGCTTCAACAATTGATGAATTACGTTCAGAAAAGCCTGTCGAATTCATTGCATAACGCAACGTTATTACGCTGCATAAATAATCTTAAGGAACTTCTCCAAATCTAAGGCTGCTCCACCAATCAGACCACCGTCAACGTCAGGACAGGCGAACAGTTCAGCCGCATTCTTGTCATTGCAGCTGCCACCATAAAGCAGATATGAATCTTCGGCAATGTCCTTGGAATATTTATCCTTTATCAGCCCCCTGATGAATGCCAGCATTTCCTCTGCCTGTTCTGTTGTCGCAGTCTTGCCGGTACCTATAGCCCAAACAGGTTCGTAAGCAATGATTACATTGCTGAACTCGGATTCTTTGAGTTTGAATACAACTTCCTCGAGCTGCTTTCTAATGACATCGAAATGGATACCCTTCTCCCTTTCTTCAAGAGATTCGCCACAACAGAATATCGGAACAAGCTCATTGTCAAGGGCAAGGTTGACTTTTTCAAACAGCTGTTCGGAACTTTCCTTGAAATATTTGCGTCTTTCGGAGTGACCGATGATAACATGGGTTGCACCCATGGATGCAATCATTCTGGCACTGACTTCACCTGTATATGCACCATCTTCAGTAGAGGCACAGTTCTGAGCACCCAGATAGAACAAGTATTCCTCACCTTCTTCATCAGTGGCTGCATCATAAGCGAGATCGAGGAACGGGAACGGAGGACATACAATGACATCAACACCGTCTCTTTGTGGTTTCTCAATCAAACGGTCCTTAAGACCAAACAACAATTCTTCGGCCTCTGTGTAATCCTTATTCATCTTCCAGTTGCCGGCTACAATTTTCTTTCTCATTTTGATTAATTTTTAATTTATTGAATTTTATTTACTCGTATAATTTCACTTTTGGGTCAACCACGGCATACAATATGTCGGATAGTATGTTTAAAATCACCAATATCATGGAAATGAACACGATACAGCCCATCAACACTGGCATATCGTATTTATCAAGTGCGTCAACTATCAGCGTTCCCATCCCTTTCCAATCGAAGACATATTCAACGAACACGGTGCCGGCAAGAAGTGATGCCAACCATCCGGTTGAAGAGGTAATCACAGGATTGAGGGAATTTTTCAGCGCATGACGGAAAATCACTCTGTTTCGGGTAAGTCCCTTCGCCTTTGCTGTGACTATGTAATCCATCGAAAGCACATCAAGCATTGAAGAGCGCGTAAGTTCTGTTATCACCGCTAACGGCCTTATACTTAACGTTATAACAGGGAGTACCATATTGGCAAGGACTAATTTTTCACCCCCACCGTAATCGTCAATTTCAAACAGGCTGCCCGTCATGTTAAGTCCTGTGATATCACCAAGCAGAAATGCCAACAGCCAAGAAATCAATATTGCGAAAAAAAAGGATGGAAGCGACATTCCCAACATCGAACCCACAAGAAGCCCTCGGTCAACGACAGTATCCTTGAAAATAGCCGAAGATATACCAAACAGTATTCCCAACATTACAGCAAAAAACATTGATATTAAAGCAATTACAAGAGTTTTGGGAAACGCCTGCGAAATCATCTCCGCAACAGGACGTTGTGTCTGATAAGACCTTTTAAGATACGGTGTCTTCAAAATTATCGAACGTGAATGAAACGGTATAAGTGTAAGATATGACGTATATTTCGTGTCATCCAAATAGAAAAAATTGTTGGCATCAGTAGTGTTATAAATGGATATTGGCGACATATCGTTCACATAACCAAGCAGTTGAACTATCTTGGGCTGATCAAGACCCAATTCCTTTTTGATAGTTTCAGTTGTACTAATATCAGTACGTTCACCCATAAGCATTTTCGTGGCATCGCCCGGAAGTATCTGAAACAGGGCAAACACCACAAGGCACACGCCAAGCATTACCAAAATACCATACCAAATTCTATTTAGAATGAAATTAATCACAATTGTCTGTCCATCAACTAATTAAATAATTTATCCAACTCATCTGAATCAGGCAAGTTATTGCGACTCCATTTCTTAAGCACATAGCCGTTTTTCATTGCCAAAACGCCAGGATTGGAACGTATCATTGACTTCAGTTCAATGTCGTCGGCATTATAGAACATAACATCAAGAGCATTTTCCTCTGCAAACTTTTCTATTTCCTCCCACTCGGAGGATGTTATGAATTCAACGTCGTAATTATGTGAATCACAGTATGATATTATATCCTTTATTTCATCGAAATGTTTCATCTTAATATCACTGAGAGCGTATGAAACTATGAAGATATGCGGGTCAGGGTTCGCCAGAATATTGGCAGTGACATTCGAGCCGCTTTCATCAAACAGCATTACATTGTGTGTATATACATTCTTGTCAACAGTACGGGTGTTGACGTAATTCCAATGCGACATCCAGACGGAATCACTGTAAGGAATACTTTTCGAAAGCATAGAAACAATTTCTCCAGTACTGTCGTTTGAATAATCCACCCAATATTCAATCGGCAGCGGGTCATCGAGAGTCATCTTCTTGCCGACTTTCCAGTCACGGAAATCCACAACAGGCAGATAAACAAGACAATAAATCTGGAAACCGATAATCAGCAACGCCACGACAATAATCGAACCGATTTCAGTTCCGGAATAGACGAATGGTTTCATACGACTGTAAGTGAACCACACAATCACAAGAGCCAAATCTATTGTAAGGTTTTTATAGAAGGTCTGCCAGTTGGACAGTTTCACAGCTTCTCCGAAGCAGCCGCAGTCAGGAACCATGTTGTTTATGGCATCGTTAAGCGTCAACAAAGTAAAGCCCACCATCATAAGTGTAGCGATAGGGATTGCAATCTTATGCTTGATGTCGAAAAACAGCATAAAACCAATCACAAATTCCAAAGCCGAAGCCAATATGACGAGAGCAAGGGAAATCGGCTCAAGCCACATAAGATGATATGCTTCGAGATAGTCGATGATCTTGTATTGAAACCCTATCGGATCCACAGCCTTCACAAAACCGGAAAACAGGAACAAAGCTCCCACAAGAGTTCTGAAAACTCCGCCTAACTGACGCGGTATCTTTGTATTACATACTAATATCAAAATCAATATCAATGCATAAACTCCGAGAAATATAAGGGAGAAATCCTTTATGAAAAATATTGCAACTGCTGTACCCATCACAAGCAGAAACAAAATCACAGACATAAAGACCGGTAAATCTCTCTTACTCGCTGTCCTTGTTGAATTATATCGTTCCATATCAAACTTATTTATTTAAATCCTTTTCAAATATCTGTATCAACGCGAAAACTGCGTAATTAATTATGTCATAATAGTTGGCTGCAAGGCCTTCCGACACGGAAGTTTTACCTCCATTATCCTCTATCTGCTTGACCCTCAGTAATTTCATGAGAATAATATCATCAATGGAGCTGATACGCATATTTCTCCATGCCTCACCATAGTCATGATTTTTATTCATCATAAGGTCTTTCGACTGTTTTACATACTTGTCATATTCTGCCACGAGTTCGTCAAAATTATGGTCAATGGCTTCGGTAGTACCTTTCTCCAATTGAATCAGAGCCATCACCGAATAATTCACAATTCCAATAAACTCATTTGTGATACTGTCACTTATTTTTTGTTCACCGACCATCTGTATATTCCTGATTCTATTGGCTTTAATATATATTTGGTCTGTGAGAGAAGATGTTCTCAAAATTCTCCATGCAGCGCCATAATCCTTCATTTTAGCACAAAACAGCGACTTACATTGCTCAATTACAGCATCAAATTCTTTCGAAGTGTTGTTCATTTCCAGGCATTTTTTGAAACAACAAAGATAGTCATTTTTTTGCTAATTCCACCAATGTTGATTTACATTATCGACAGCTCTGAGCATATAAATGTCAGGAGCAAAAAGTCCTATTTCGCTAATTCACTGATTGATTTTGACATACGAAACAATCATTTGCACAAAAAACCGCTGATGGGTTTCTATGATTATTCAATGCAATAACAATATTATGACATATATTACGTTAGATAGATACAATTTTTAATGAGTAAAAAAGTAGCAATAACAGATATTGATATGGCAGATAACAACTACGTTAGTATAATGGGCATAATGAATGTGACGCCGGATTCATTCTATGCTGGAAGTCGGTTTCAGACGGAATATGACATACTGCATCAGGCAGAGAAAATGCTTGAAGAAGGTGCTGACATCATCGACATAGGCGGGGTTTCAACACGTCCTGGCAGTGAATACGTTTCAGAAAATGAAGAATATCAGAGAGTTATACCTGCGATAAAGATATTGAGACAGACTTTTGGCGATGATATAGTCATGTCGCTCGACACTTTCCGTCCATGGATAGCAAAGGCAGGATGTGACGAGGGATGCGCCATAATCAACGACATATCAGGAGGATGCGAAGAGATGTATGAAGTGGCTGCAAAATACGATGTGAATTACATCCTGATGCATTTCATCGGAAAAGAAGGCAAGATGGAAGAGAATCACGTCTATCATGACATGATGAAAGAAATCATGGAGTATTTCAATGAAAAGATTTCTTTGCTGAAAAGCTGTGGCGTGGAGAAAATAATCATCGATCCGGGCTTCGGTTTCAGCAAGACGGTGGAAGAGAATCATTATCTTCTTGACAATCTTTCGGATTTGAAGACATTAGGCTACCCCATTTTGGCTGGGTTATCACGTAAATCAATGTTATACAAGCCTTTAGGCATTACCCCAGAAGAAGCCTTGGAAGCCACCATCCAGGCCAATCTCATTGCAGTGAAAAACGGCGCCGACATACTGCGGGTGCATGATGTTGCCGAGCACCGAAAGGCTGTCACTTTATTGAGTCAGGAAAAAACTCATTAATCTTTCTGTCGAAAAATTCCCGCGTCACATCATTGATCACCTGACCGTCAAAGGCTATTGAAACAGTCCCACGCTGTTCTGACACGACTATTGCCACCGCATCGGTCTGTTCCGTTACACCAATCGCAGCCCTGTGTCGCAGTCCATATTCCACAGGAAGCTTCATATTGTCAGACACAGGCAATATGCAACCTGCTGCAACTATTCGGTCACCTGTGATTATCACCGCCCCATCGTGCAGAGGGGAATTCTTATAGAACAGATTCCCGAGAAGTCTCTCTGAAATCTCAGCATCGACATATTCTCCCGACTTAAGTATCTCCCCGAGGTTATTCTGTCGTGTCAGCAAAATGATGGCGCCTGTTCTGTCTTCGGCAAACTGGAAAACCGTATTCGCTACTGCCACATAAATGCCTTTGTCTTCATTTTTTGCATTCTTTTTGAAAATGAGTCTAAAAAACCTGTTATTATGCAACGACTTGCCCATAGTATTAAGGAATTTCCTTATCTCAGGCTGGAACAGGACAATCAGAGCGATAAAACCCACTGAGAACACGGCATCAAAAAGAGACGAAAGCATCTTCATATTCAGTTCTGAGACAACGATTCGCAGCAAAACAACTGCTATTATGCCTATCAGAAGGTTGATTGCCGTAGTTCCTTCCAGCATTTTGAACAGCCAGTACAGAAGAAAGGCTATCAAAACGATATCAATGATATCGTACAGGTTAATAACTATGAAGCCGAGCAACATAACTTAAACTTGACTATTTCCCCTTTCCAAAAATCATTTTGTAGGAATGCTCAACCTTTCCGGAGAGAATCTCGTTCAATTTTTTCTTGATGAGCAGTTTATTGATGCTGCTAAGACGGTCTGTGAAAACCTTGCCTTCAAGATGATCATATTCATGCTGTATGACGCGGGCGCAGATACCATCGAACCACTCGTCTTGCTCGTTAAAATCCACATCCTGATATTTCAGATGGACACGTTTTCTTCTGGCCACATCCTCATGGATTCCTGGGACACTGAGGCAGCCTTCATTGAAGAACCAGTTCTCACCGTCTTCCTCTATAATCTGAGGATTGACAAACGCTCTTTTGAACCCTTCACCTTCAGGATATTTTTCCTTGAAATCATTGGCGTCAACAACAAACAAACGTATCGACAGATTAATCTGTGGAGCAGCAAGCCCCACGCCCTCAGAATGATACATAGTCTCAAACATATCTTCGACAAGTTGTTTCAGTTCCGGATAATCCGGAGAAATTTCAGCGGCCTTTTTCTTCAAAATCGGATGACCGTAGGCGACAATTGGATATATCATTTTGGTCAATTATTTAACTCCTGTCCTTGTAAAATTGAGGATTTTCCATGAAAGACTGTAAAATGATGGTTGCGCTGACTCTGTCAACGAGAGCCTTGTCCTGACGTTTTGTCTTTTTTGCCCCCGACATCAGGATAGCATCATGTGCCAGAACAGAGGTAAATCTCTCATCCACCCTATAGACAGGAATATTAGGATACAATTTCTTTAATTTTTTCACAAACGGTTCGATATACTGCGATGATTCGGACGGTTTTCCAGCCATATCCACAGGAAGTCCAACAACAAAACACTCAACCTCATTTTCGGCAAGATAGCCTTTAATGAAGTCGAATATCTGATGGGCAGGAACGGTTGTAAGTGCATTGGCAATAATCTGTGTTTCATCCGACACCGCAATGCCTATACGCTTACGCCCATAATCAATAGCAAACAATCTTCCCATATTTTTTGCAAAGTTAAAAAAAAATTTCCGTATTTTTGTAAAAAAATTCAGATGAACAATTTAAAGGATGGAATTGAGTCTGCATGGGAGAACCGTGAGTTACTTAAATCGCTGGAATACAGAGATATAATAACAGAATGCATCAACTGTCTCAACGATGGGGTCATGCGTGTTGCGGAACCTGATTCAGAAGGGAAATGGAAAGTGAACGATTGGTTGAAAAAAGCCATATTGTTGTTTTTCATCATCTCCGAAAACAAAGTGATAAACACGGGTGACATTTCGTACTATGACAAGATTGAGATAAGGCAAGATTTCGAGAGAGCCAACGTCAGGGCGGTGCCGCCTGCATCAGTTCGGCACGGGGCTTATATCGCGCCAAATGTGGTGCTGATGCCAAGTTTCGTAAACATAGGTGCTTACGTTGATTCAGGAACAATGGTTGACACGTGGGCAACGGTAGGCTCATGCGCACAGATAGGAAAAAATGTCCATCTCAGCGGAGGAGTTGGCATAGGGGGAGTCCTTGAGCCGATTCAGGCACAGCCAGTCATCGTTGAAGACCACTGCTTCATCGGCTCCAGATGCATCATCGTCGAAGGCGCTCACATTCAGCACGATGCTGTCCTCGGCGCCAACACTGTCATCACCGCATCAACTCACATCATTGATGTAACCGAAAGTGAACCAAAGACCTATAAGGGGGTTGTACCGGCAGGTTCCATAGTGATACCAGGAACTCGCGAAAGGAACTTCCCATCAGGCAAATATATGTTGCCTTGCGCCCTCATAATAGGCCACCGCTCCGATACGACAGACAAAAAAATCAGCCTCAACGAAGCCTTACGAATAATTGAGAATTAAGACTCGACCGATATATGTATAATAAATACAAGGAAATTTTTGACGAACAAGTTGCAAAAACTGTGGAGTTCCTGAAAAACGGAAAGACCATTCTTTACCCCACCGACACCATCTGGGGATTAGGATGCGATGCAACAGATGCCAATGCCGTAAATCAGATTTATAAAATCAAGATGAGACCGCCACAAAAAAGCATGATAATCCTTATAGACGTGGTTGACAGACTTTTCGACTACGTGACCAACGTCCCACCAATGGCTGTTGATCTTGTGAATATCGTCAGGAAACCGCTATCGGTCATCTATCCCAATGCCAAAAACCTGCCGAAAAACGTTGTTGCCGCTGATGGCTCGATAGCCATCAGAATGGTGAAAACCGATTTCTGCAAGGAAGTCATCAGAATCTTCGGAAAACCTATCGTCTCAACCTCCGCCAACATAACTGGCAACCCAACTCCGATGCACTTCAGCGAAATAAGCCAGACAATCATCAAAAGCGTGGACTTCGTGGTTGACAAAGCAATGGAAACAAGCATCGAACCTAAAGCATCAACTATCGCCCGCTTCAAGGAAGACGGCGAATTTGAAATCATAAGAGCATAACATTATGGAACTTGTATCACTAACAGCCGTATCACCCATCGATGGGAGGTACGCTTCAAAAACAGAATCCTTCAGGGACTATTTCTCTGAATATGCCCTGATAAAATATCGCATAAAAACCGAAGTCGAATATTTCATAGCTCTGTGCGAATACCCTCTGCCACAACTGACTTCATTCGACCACTCTTTATTTCCAACACTCCAAAACATCTACAAGAAGCTTTCATTGGATGACGCACTGAAAATCAAAGAGATAGAAAAAACAACAAATCACGACGTGAAGGCTGTGGAATATTTCCTGAGAGAGAAATTCACTGAACTCGGCATAGACAAATACAACGAATTCATCCATTTCGGACTGACTTCGCAGGACATTAACAATACTGCATTTCCGATGATGCTGCACGACGCCTTCGACAACGTTGTCTCCCCCAAACTATTGGAAATAAAAAACAAACTGCTGTCACTTGCAGAAGAATGGAAAGACATACCAATGCTGGCCCACACACACGGTCAGCCGGCATCTCCTACACGTCTCGGAAAAGAACTATACGTTTTTTATGAACGTATCAAAAATCAAGTTGATATGCTGGCAGACTTGCCGTTTGAAGGCAAATTCGGCGGTGCAACGGGCAACTTTAATGCACATCACGCTGCATATCCCAATATCGACTGGACATCTTTCGGAAACAGATTTCTGAAAGAAAAGCTCCGCCTCTCGCGACAGCAGACTACAACTCAGATTGAGCACTACGACATGTTCGCAGCCTTCTGCCAGAACATGACACGCATTAACACCATACTCATCGACCTCGACAGAGATGTGTGGACATACATATCAATGGAATATTTCAAACAAACGATTAAGAAAAATGAAGTCGGTTCATCTGCCATGCCACACAAAGTCAACCCGATAGATTTTGAAAACTCGGAAGGCAACCTCGGACTTGCCAACGCAATCTTCAACCACTTGGCAATGAAACTCCCGATATCTCGCATGCAACGCGACCTTACAGACTCCACCGTTATCCGCAACATCGGCGTTCCGCTGTCGTATTCCATGATTGCGTATTCATCTCTGCTTAAGGGTTTGGACAAAATTTACGTCAACGAGGACAAATTGAGGCTCGACCTTGACAACAATTGGGCGGTGATAGCCGAAGCAATACAGACTATACTTCGCCGCGAATCGTACCCTAATCCTTACGAA
>JAFYJP010000215.1 GCA_017538085.1 Bacteroidales bacterium
AACAAAGCTGCGGTCGAGAGCTGCTGCAAATATGTAAGGATTGTCGGTATATTCAGTATCTCCTTCTTTCCAGTATAAGAATGCATAGCCTATATTAGGAGTAGCTGTAAGAGTAACTGTTTCACCTATATAATATACACCATTGCCTGTGAAAGTACCACCGTCGATAGGATCAGCTGTCACGAAGATATTGACATCTTCGATAGTCAGAAGACCGTCAACAGTTTCGCTATAAAGTACATTACCCATCATGTCGGTTAACACTTCATTCTGAATAGCAAGGGTGAAAGTGCCTTCAACAGGAGCTGTGACATCAAATGTGCAGATTGCACCTTCAGTGCCTGCCAATGGAGCAGGAGGCATTGAATAGTCGATAACTCTCAGTACGTTGCCTGAGATGACTTCTGCTGAAATATGGTGACTGTCAGTCTCATCTCTGTCTGTCAGGGCAATAGAGCCATAAACGTATGTCATATCACCAAGTGGGATATCGAATTGGAAGCCATAAACCAAATCAACATAATTATCGAGATCAACATTGATTGTTGCAGGCTGATCCACATGACCCATTAATGTTGTTGGGATAGACAGTACATTGACACCTACGAAATGAGCCACAAGATTTCTGTTACCTCTGACAGTGAAAGTATAGATTGCATCGTCGGAAACAACCACACCGTTTTCTGTCCAGTTGGTAAACATATATCCGTCAGCTGGTGTAGCGGTCAGGATTGCTGTTGCAAAGTGATGATATTCACCTTCGCCAGTTACAACACCGCCTTCAGCAGGACTAGCTGCCACACTAATATAATAGGTATTGAGTGACATAACAGCGATCAGTACCCTGTCAGCACCAGCTATGAATGTATATACAGGGGTTGAGGCTACGATGACTCCGTTTTCCAACCAGTCAACAAATGTATAACCTTCATTAGGTGTTACAGTAACTGTAACTTCCTCTCCTGTGAAATAAACGCCTGTACCGGTAGTAACACCGCCTTCCAAAGGAACTGTGACAGCTTCGATATTAACGTCATCGATAGTCAGTTCTCCATCGCGTGTCTCACAATAGAGAGTAGTTCCGTACAAATCGGAAATAACAGGATTTGTAATAGTCAGTGGGAATACTTCCTCAGAGTGAGCTATAACCTCTAAAGTTATGATAGCACCATCAGTTCCTGAAACAGCTGTAGGAGGAATTGAATAGCCGACTATTCTCAGTACATTATTTTCATAAAGAGTTGGGGTAACATCGAAATTTTCATTAGTTCTGTCAGTAACAGCTAATGAGCCATCAACATATTCGAGTTCACCAAGAGGAATATCGAATTGGAATGCATAAACATCATCAATGTAATTATGCAGATTGACAGCAATTTCCACGTTATTTTCACTATGAGCAACATAGTTACCTATCCAAAGGATGTTCAATGGACGGAAGTTGGCAACCAAGTTACGGTCTCCAGTAACGATGAAACTGTATTCTTCATCATTCGAAACCACCACTCCATCTTCAGTCCAGTTGATGAATGCATATTCAGGAGCATGAACTGCTGTAAGCAGAGCAGTCTGTCCGTTGAGATATGTACCATAACCTGCAACCGAGCCACCTTCAGCAGGATTAGCCGTTGCCATAATAATATATTGTTCAGTGCCGGAGATAACGACATTGATACCAACAGGGATTGCATAATATTGATCTGAGTAAACAGCAAATACCTCGAAATAATAGCTGCCTGCAGGATATATATTAATATAGGTATTGGTTTCAGAATTGTAAGACTCGCCATTTACCGTAATCATGTAACCTGTAAGACCTTCCTGTGTAGGAGCGTCCCATGTCAAAGTGATTTGGCCGTCACTTGTTGTGCTGGCAACGAGATTAGCGATAGGTTCAAGACCAACGTATGCGGAAGTTGCAACAGGTACTGATACGCAACCATCGACATAGTTAGCAACAACTTCATAGTCGTATGAATTATAGAATTCCACGTCAAAGTCAGCATACTCTGAACCTGTTGTGGTGTATGAAGCTATTAACACATCTGAATATGGAGCATATTTGTTGATTGTATAATATTCAATCAAATGAGTTGTATAAGGAGGTGTCCATGTAACATTAACCATCTTGACATCTAAAACTCCCTGAGCAGCTGTCAGTTCAGTGACAGGATAGCCGCATTCAACAGGAAGGTTTATAATGCCTGTGCAAAAATCTTCGCTGGCACAACCATCATAAACTGCATTAACGCAAAAATGATAAGCACCTGCTTCCATACCGCTGAGTGTGTACTCAGTCAGTTCCGTGAAAGCAACCTTAACACAAGTTCCGGCATTATCATCATAGCATCTTACTTCATAACCCAAAACATTTGGATTTACTGGAGCGGTCCAATAAACAGCTATTGTTCTTTCTTCAGGGTTAGCCATGCCATAGATGTTGGAAATGTTATTGTCATCGTCAACGCAAAAATACAAAGTGATATTTTTCTCTACCACTCTTGATTCGCATAAAACGCCGTTATCGTTATGGGCAACAACGATGCCATAAGTATAAGTATGAGTTACATGTGGAAGATCAGCATCAACGTAAGTGAAAATATCACCATTAACCTGAGCAATTTCCACATTATCGCGATAGATTATATAATGGTCAACCGTTTCAACGGTAGGAATTGACTTGGAAGCGAGTACGTTAGTAGGCTTATAGACATTCATGTTATCGATAGGCTCGATATCGCCCCAGCCCTTCTGACCGTTTTCGTTAGGATAATCTACCATAGCGCAGATATACCAGCTGATAGGATCTGAGTGGCTGTCTTCATATACATAGTCGAATTCAACACCATCGAGGGAAATGAGGTTACTATAACCGTTAACGGCACCTTGCTCTGTAAATCTCAGAGTGCTCAAGTTTTCACCCATAGCCTTGACTGCTATAATAAGATCCTGAGTTTTGTCGATTTCTATTCCGACAGAAACATAGTTAAAGGCGTCAGCAACTGCACCGGTAACCGTATATGAGTTAACGAGAGTGGCTGTAAAATCGCCTGAAGCCGGACCGTTAGGGTCAGCTGTATAAACATCGATCTGATAAATGACACCTGTTGCTACAGTCGGGATGAACTTTACTTTTTCCAAAGTGAAAGGATAATCCGCTGTACTTGGGTATTCTGCAAGGACGCTTGAAGGAATTCTGTAAGCCATCCACAGAACGTCATCAGCCAATGTTCCTATTTCATTTGCTGGAGAGCCTTCGTAGTACTTGATTTCACTACTTGTAGGCAACTGCCAGTTCAGAGTGACATCATCATAATCTGCTGTCACTTCGAATTGTGAAACCGGACGACATTCGGTTCCCTGTGCCTGCACAAAGAATGGAATCAGGCACATCACACTTAAGATTAATAAAATTTTTTTCATAAATTTGAATTTTATTGATTATTACTTTATTTTTCTAACCATTTAACATTCAACAATATAGCACGCCACTCGAACGCATAGTGCCCTACACGCCCAAGCATTGTACTTTATCTTGCAAATATATAATAAATTTGCGAAATACCGTATCTTATTGGATTTTTTTTAACCGATTGTTAATAACTTTTTCTAAAATCAACTAAATTGTTGATTTCCAATATAATTACACGCGAAACATTGCTATTTGATTGAACAATATGAAGACAATTATTCTTGGTTTCACTGTAATTTTTTTCGTGAGATAGTTTTTCTATAATATTTCTAAAATCGCTCTCATTTGAGATACTAAATCCTCCTTTGGAGTCCACCAGTATTACCGCTTCATTATATTTGAGGTATTTCGGCCCGAAAATAACCGGTATCCCATATACAACAGCCTCAAGAGTGTTGTGAATCCCTTTGCCGAAACCTCCGCCCACATAGGCTATGTCGGCATACCGGTACAGATATGCAAGTTTGCCTATGCAATCAATCACCATCACTTTGTTCCCATAGTCATTGCCAGTCTCATACTGAGAATAATACACAATGTTGCAGTCAAACAATCTGCTGATTCTTTCCAAATTTTCCTTGTCAATCAGATGAGGCGCCAATATTATTTTATAATCAGCAAGGGCATCCATCGAATTGTGAATAATAGCCTCATCCGGCTCCCAAGAGCTGCCTGCTATGAACACCTTACCGTCACCCTTGAAATCACTGACCTTTTCATCAATGAAATCTGAATTGGCTATTTCAACCACCCTGTCGAATCTGGTATCACCAGTAACCGACACATTGTCAATTGAAATACTGTTGAGAAGCCGCTTTGACTCTTCGTTCTGGACAAAGAAACGAGTCACTTTCCGTAACGTTTTCACCGCCGGATACCCATACCATTTGAAGAAATACTGGCTTTTCCGGAAGATACTTGAAACGAAAAACTGCGGAATATTCCTGTCATACATGATTTTGATGAAATTAAACCAGTAGTCATATTTGCAGAAAATGGCACACACCGGTTTTACAATGTCAAGGAAACGGCTGGCGTTTCTCCTGGTATCCGCAGGCAGATAGGCATAATAATCCACCTCCCCAATATTCCTTCTATGGTTAAATCCTGAAGGAGAAAAGAAAGTGACGAGGATTTTATTGTTTGGATGCTGGCGTTTTAAGTTGATTATCAATGGTATGGCCTGCTCATACTCCCCAAGGGAAGCACAATGGAACCATACAATGCCATCACCATGTTCAATCTTTTCAAGGAAGGCAAAAAGTCCTTTGCGGCCATTAACCCATTCCTTGGCTTTCTGATTAAACGGAGCTGACAAATGTATAAGAGCTGAATATATCTTAATGAGCAGGTTATACATTTTTAGTAGTAATAGAAGTCTTTAGGTTTTTTCGGATACAACGGCAACAACCATCCGACCTTGATTCCAACGTATAAGTCGTGTTTCCAGGACTTGTCTGGAGACATGGTGTCGAAATTGTATGGGCGGATGTTTCTTGTAAAGCCATATACCGCTTCAAGTGCACCGTAAAAGTTGAAAAGTGTGTTGTCCGCGAAGTTGATGAAACCAAACTGAGCTCCAGCCGAAGGTCCGACTGACAACCTGTCGTATCCTTTTTTATAATCAGACGACAATTCGGGCACATCGTCTTCGAAGACATCTATTCTTATCTTATGAGTCATAAGGCCCAGTCCGCCGGTGAAAAAAAGACCAGAATTGGGGTTCAGGGATTTGAGCGGATAGAGTTTGCCCATCCTGAAAAGTATCTGATGCCCTCTTTCATAAAGAGTGACGATGGCTTCCTGACCGCTCCTGTTGATAATATACCCTGAAGATGCATAAAGATATTTGAGCAGCTCTGTCTGATTCTTCACAACATTGCCGAAAACATAACCCCAGTCTATTCCTATTATCAAATTGGTATTTGTTTTATAGGAAAATCCGCCGCCAATAGTCGAATTGACACCAAACCATTCGGTTTGTGCACCAAGCGGAACCTGAAAAGAATATGCAACTTTTACAAACGGAATATTTATGCATGAGTCCGTAACACTCTGACAATAACCATGCTGACCGGACATTACAACCGGCAGCAGCAATATGATGACACTAATATTCCGTATAAATTTTATCATTCTGCAAAAGTAGTTAAAAAAAACGGTTATTCGTTTTTTATTTCTATTTTTGCAATCCCCAAAAAAAATTTTTTTCAGAAGCGATTATATGACAACTATAACGATATACTACATAGTCTTTGTTCAAGCCCTGTTCACAACAATTACTTTATATAATCTGAAGAACAAATCATCTTCAACGAATTTGCTTGTGGCACTAATCGCATGGGCATCTTTGCACATATTGTTCAGTATATTACGGTACTCCTATCCCGCGTTTTCAAGATTCATGCCCTTGGAACCGTTCGTTTTTGCAATCGGTCCGCTGATGCTGCTGTATCTGAGAGCGACTCTAAGGAAAATTCCTGTCACTTCCACTGTGAATATTCTGCATTTCATACCTTATATTTTCTTTTTTTCACTGTCGTTGCTGTATCAGGACAAACCCTTCATCTTCAGGATACAAGGATTCAAAAACACCAACATCAGTGTGGCTATGCTGATTATCTACTGTGTGTTTTCATACATTTCCATATTCATATATTCCATTATATGTTGGACTAACATCAACAAGGCAAAAAAGAACATTGAAGACTTCTATTCATACGAGAAATCAAAGAAACTCATATACTGGTTCAGGCTGCTTACAATAACAATGTTCATCATGTACACCATCCCCACATTGTTGGGAATAATGAGCGTAATCAGTCAGAACGACACATTTGACACATCAATAATCATAACAATAGGGTTCGGATTAATATGTTATATGACAGTTTTTTTCATGATAAAATCACCGGAGGTTTTCACTGGTGACGAAACTGAAAACCCTTGGGAACTAAGCACTTCCGCAAAAAAGGTCTCATACGGCAAATCACAGCTCCCAAAGGAAATTCTGGACAAATGCATTGAGAAACTGAAGTTTTTGATGGACAACGACAAAATATACCTTGATCCGGATCTAAGTCTTGATGAAGTGGCAAAAAAGATAGGAGTTCCAAGGCATCACATAACTCAGGCACTAAGAGTGGTTTTAAACAAAAACTTCTATTTGTTCCTAAACGAATATCGTATCAATGAATTCAAACAGAGAGCCATTGACCCGAAATATGACAAGAATACCATTATCAGCCTGGCTTTTGATTCGGGATTCAGTTCCAAATCATCCTTTAATGACATATTCAAAAAATTCACAGGGCAGACACCCACGGAATATGTGGAAAAAGCCAAGATGAAAGCCCAAAGCCAAATATAAGGCTAAGGCAACGAAGATATGGACCTGAAGTACGACAGGTTTATGAAAGATGGTGGATGATGGTCAGAACCACAATGAAGATTCCGGAAGAAAACAATGGAATTCTGACAGTCTTTGGGCTATTGGATTTTAATCCTAAGAATAACCCTAACACTCCAAAGACAACTGCAAAGGCTAAGAAACATAAAGCGACTATGAGAGCATCCTTGCTTGACATGTAACACCCCATTGACGCAAGCATTACGTCAAGTCCGAAAGTAATTGTGGAAAGAAGCAGATTGTTTTTACTGTCAGTGTAGAAAATAATGGCATACTGTTTCCACTTGAATCCTTTATAAATTATCAGAGCTGCTGCGAAAACTATTAAAATCCAATACATATAGCTTATGTCGGCAATGAGGTTGACAACAAATGCCAACAATATGCCGAGTATTGCAAAGACAAACATTGTAACACTTGACAGGATTGAGAAATTCAGCATTTTTCTTCTTGGCAGATTACGATTCATGCCGACAATCATCCCGACAGTCATAGGCAGAAGTGCCAAAGCCAGGAAAACAGCTACAACAAACCACATAGTCTTTCGACGTTTTGCATGGTTGCCTGTGAGCCCATGTGACCTATTCTGAAAACTTTACCTGCAAGTTTACCATAGTTGCCGCCAACCACAAGACCTCTTTCCCTGAGATGCTTGTCCCATTCAGTCCATGTATATCCTTCCGGAATATATGCTGCGGTAACAGTAACAGCGGAATAAGAATCGTTTTTCGGAAATAGTCTGTATCCCTTATTTTTCAGATTTTCAATAACATAACGTGAACATTGTGCATGTCTTGCAAAAACGTTTTCAAGACCTTCGTCAAGGATGTTCATTGTTGACTGATATATCTGTGCGACATTGACCCAACTTGGGGTGTAAGGAAAATAGCCGGTTTTTGCAGAATTCTTGAAGTCAAGGAATGAATCATATCCGCAATACTTCACATCTTCGATAATTTCCCATGCAGCGGAGCTCACCGAGGCAAAGCAGGAATTAGGCGGAGCGCTGATTGCCTTTTGGGCACCGCCGAGGCATATATCGATGTTGTTTTTGTCAACGTCAACAGGAGCCCCACCCAAAGCAGATACCGCATCGACGTATAAAAGTGGGACACCGTATTTTTTCTTCAGCTGACCTATGATTGAGATATCATTCATTATGCCGCTTGGGGTTTCACACTGCACAGCAGTAATCATCTTAGGTCTGAACTCTTTGATATTCTGTTCGATAACATCATAATCATCAAAAGAGCAATCGTATGGGAATTCAACAATCCTGACATTGCATCCGATACTTTCTGCCATAGGCTTCATGCCTTCTCCAAAGAGTCCGGTGGAAATACAAAGAACCCTGTCATTTTTTTTCAGGCAGCTTTTCAGACCACCCCAAAGGGCAAGCATACCCTCGCCCGTCAATATCAGCACATCATTTTCAGTTCCGTACAGTGTTTGCAGGTTGGAAACGGATTTGTTGTACAGTTCTAAAAATTCAGGTTCCACATCAGCTGAACCGAAATCTGCAGCAGCAATACCTAAAACATTTTCCGGGACCTTTGTTGGCCCCGGAAAATATGAATTCGGATAAATTATCATCCTGAAATCTGATTGATATTTTGTTATTTAACTGGTTCAAGTTTAACGGTGAAGTGACGCATGATAGGAGCCTCCCAGGTGATTTTTACGCCGTGGGTGACGGATTCTCTTCTGTCGTAAACGTTCTTCAGTGCAGCTGCTATTACATCCATGTGGTTATTAGTGTAAACACGGCGTGGGATAGCAAGACGCAGGAAGTCGTTGCCGCCGAATCTGTTCTCACGGGTGACAGGATCACGGTCAGCGAGGAGATATCCTATTTCGCAGCCACGGATACCGGCTTCAAGGTAAAGCAGGATGGTGAGAGTCTGTGCAGGGAATTCTTCCTTAGGGACATGAGTCAGAACCTTAGGAGCATCAATAAACAGGCCATGTCCGCCGGCAGGACGCTGGTAAGGGATGCCATATTCGTCGAGTTTGGCTGCGAGATACTGAACCTGCTTGATTCTGCTTTCGAGATTCACAAATTCCGTATTTTCCTCAAGACCGATAGCGACAGCTTCCATATCACGACCGTTCATGCCGCCGTATGTGGCATAGCCTTCGAAAATGATACCATTGATTTTTGCATGTTCATACCAGTCTTCCACATTGGTGGCAATAAAACCGCCCATATTGACCACAGCGTCCTTCTTGGCACTCATTGTCATAGCATCGCCGTAAGAGAACATTTCCTTACAAATTTCCTTAATAGTCTTGTTTTCGTAGCCTGCCTCACGTGTTTTGATGAAGTATGCATTTTCGGCAAAACGGGCTGAATCAAAGAGAATCTTCTTGCCATACTTGTCGGCAAGTTTGCGGACTGCCTTTATGTTTTCCATTGAAACAGGCTGACCGCCGGCTGAGTTGTTGGTTACAGTGATAAGGATAAAAGGAACCTTGTCAGCATATTTTTCAAGAGCCTCTGAAAGTTTTTCAATATTAATGTTGCCCTTGAAAGGATATTCGAGCTGGGAGTTCTTTGATTCCTCAACGGTGCAGTCGATAGCTGTTGCCTTACGTGACTCGATATGTCCCTTAGTGGTGTCGAATGGCGAATTGCCTACGACAACAGCTCCCGGAGTGATGAGGTAGCTGAAAAGGACATTTTCAGCAGCTCTGCCCTGGTGTGTCGGGGTGATATACTTGAATCCTGTGATTTTTGTGATTACATCAGCCATGTGGTAGAATGATCTTGCTCCTGCATAGCTTTCATCACCAATCATCATTCCTGCCCACTGGCGGTCACTCATTGCATTTGTGCCGGAATCGGTCAGTAAGTCAATATAAACCTGCTCCGCTTTAAGCTGGAATACATTGTAATTAGCTTCTTTAATCCATTTTTCACGTTCTTCACGGGTGCTTACGTGAATAGGTTCAACCATCTTGATTCTCCATGGTTCTGAATAAGGTAATTTCATGTCTTATTGTTTTTAATGTCTATTTGAATAATACTTTAAATTAATTTGCAAAGTTAATAATTTATGTTGAATTGGGATTACAATCCCTATTAATAATTTTCCTCACTTAAATCACTATAACTCTGAATATTATAAGACTGCAAAATGAATCGTTTCAGTTCATCGATATTAATTCTATTGGCTGCCGAAATGAAAACACAAGGTGTATTTTCCTTGGCTAACCATATATTTTTAAGGTTTTCCAGAGATTGTTCCCCATTAAGGGCGTCAATTTTGTTGAAAACGAGAATTGTGGATTTGTTTGCTGCACCGATGTCATTAAGAGTCTTTTTTACAGTTTCTATCTGCTGTTCATAGTCGGGATGGGAAATATCGACCACATGGAGAAGCAAGTCAGACTCACGCACCTCATTGAGGGTTGATTTGAATGATTCAATCAGCATTGTTGGAAGTTTTCTGATGAAACCCACAGTATCAGACAGAAGGAAAGGGTTATTTTCGATGACCAGTTTGCGGACGGTGGTGTCGAGAGTGGCAAAGAGTTTGTTTTCGGCAAGAATATCAGACTTTGTAAGGAGATTAAGCAAGGTTGATTTGCCGACATTGGTATAGCCTACGACGGCTATGCGGTGCATGCCTTTTCTGTTTGTACGTTGTACAGACTGTTGCACATCAATCTTTTTAAGCTGTTCCTTGAGCAGAGAGATTTTATTACGCAGGATACGTCTGTCGGTTTCGATTTCAGTTTCACCAGGACCTCTCATGCCGATGCCGCCTCTCTGACGTTCGAGGTGGGTCCACATGCCGGCAAGACGCGGCAGCATATACTGGCATTGGGCAAGCTCCACCTGAATTTTTGCATTGGCAGTCTGAGCGTGTTCAGCAAAGATGTCGAGGATGAGGCTTGTACGGTCAAGTATGCGACATTCGAGTTCCTGTTCGAGATTGCGTATCTGTGCCGGGGAGAGTTCATCATCGAAAATTACCATATCAGCCTCACTATTTTCAACCAACTGTTTTAATTCCAGCACTTTACCAGTGCCAATATATGTTTTGGTACTCGGTACATCAAGTTGTTGGCATAGGCGGCCAACTTCAACACCGCCTGCCGTTTCGAGAAGGAAGGACAGTTCATCAAGATATTCATCAACTTGTTCGGCTGTTTGGTTTCGTGTTATAACACTGACGAGGACAGCTTTTTCCTGTACAGGTGTATTGTCTATCATTTTAAATTCAAGGTTCTGGTTACTGTTCGCAATTCTTTTGACAATTCTTTTTCCTTACCGCCGGTAAGCTCGTTCAATTTTGCATGGAACCCGGCCTGATGGTTTTTATGGATGGTATGTGTAAGTTCATGCAGGAGAATAAAGTCAATAAGATGTTCAGGCAGAAGCATAGTGTAGATGCTGATGGATATTCTGTTGTCGAAACTGCAGGACCCCCAGCGTGTACGTGCAGTGCTCAATCTAAGAGAAGCAAACGGAAGGGCGTTCTTCTCCGACAGTTCGGTTATTCGTGCCGGAATATAGTTATATGCTTCATCAGCAAGTTTCCGAAGTTCTTCGTATGAAATAGCTTTCTTAGGCGGTTGGTTGTGTTTCTCTGCTTGTTTTGAAAGAATCCAATTTTTATTATTCTTCACAAAATTGACAGCAGTCCTCCAACTGCCGTACACAGGTACAGTTACCGTTACAATTCCTTTGCTGTCAACTTTTATCCTATAGTTTTTCGCACGATAACTCTTATGGAATGTAACTTCGCCTATATCAGTGAATTGTATGACTCTATCTGTATTGAACATATCAGAAAAAAAGCCAGTCGTTGAACAACGACCAGCTTCGGTTATTAAGAGGTGACGAGCAGAATCGAACTGCTGTAGACGGTTTTGCAGACCGTTGCCTAACCACTCGGCCACGACACCTTAATTATGGATTGCAAAGATAATACTTTTTTTGTATTCCGTTGCAATTTAGAAAAAATATTTTCCTCAACATGAATACAGAGACGGGTGCGACCCGTCTCTATATTACTATTTGTATGCCTCAATGAGGAGGTTCAGTATTTTGATAGCACACTCCGGAATTTTTGAGCCGGGACCGAAAATAGCCATAGCACCTGCATCATAGAGGAACTGATAATCCTGTGGAGGTATGACACCGCCGACAATGACCATAATATCACCTCTTCCGAGTTTGTTAAGTTCTTCTATAACCTTAGGAACCAATGTTTTATGTCCGGCTGCGAGGCTTGATACGCCGAGAACGTGGACATCATTTTCGACTGCCTCACGTGCAGCTTCCTCAGGAGTCTGGAACAAAGGACCCATATCGACGTCGAAGCCTATGTCGGCGTAACCTGTAGCCACGACCTTGGCACCTCTGTCGTGTCCGTCCTGTCCCATTTTAGCAATCATAATACGAGGCTGACGGCCGACCATCTTAGCAAACTTATCGGCGAGAGCCTGAGCTTCTTTAAATTTTTCGTCATCCTTCGATTCTGAAGAATAAACGCCTGATATTGAACGAATCACAGCTTTATATCTACCAAATACTTTTTCACATGCTAAAGAAATTTCACCTAACGATGCACGTTTCTTTGCGGCATCAACGCTAAGTTCGAGAAGATTTCCCTCGCCCGTTTCACAGCAACGGGTAATGGCATTGAGAGCAGCTTCCACTTCATCATTGTTTCTGTTCGCTCTCAGTTCTGCAAGACGACGAATCTGTGCCTCCCTGACGGCAGTGTTGTCAACTTCAAGGGTTTCGATAGGGGTTTCCTTTTCAAGACGATATCTGTTAACACCGATAATGGTGGTGTTGCCTGTATCAATCTTAGCCTGTTTACGGGCTGAAGCCTCTTCGATACGCATTTTCGGGATACCCGTTTCGATAGCTTTGACCATACCGCCAAGTTCCTCAACCTCCTGAATATGCTTCCATGCCTTATGGGCGATTTCATTAGTCAGAGATTCAACATAATACGAACCTGCCCACGGGTCAACGCTGCGGCAGACATTGGTTTCCTCCTGAATGTATATCTGTGTGTTACGTGCTATACGTGCGCTGAAATCGGTTGGAAGTGCGAGAGCCTCATCGAGAGCATTGGTATGCAGTGATTGTGTATGGCCGAGGGCAGCGCCCATAGCTTCGATGCAGGTACGCGCGACGTTGTTGAACGGATCCTGTTCGGTAAGGCTCCATCCGGAAGTCTGGCAGTGAGTTCTCAGTGCCATTGACTTTGGATTTTTAGGATTGAATTGACTTACAATTTTTGCCCAAAGCATTCTGGCAGCACGCATCTTGGCGATTTCCATGAAATGGTTCATGCCAATTGCCCAGAAGAAAGACAAGCGCGGTGCGAAGTCATCTATACTCATTCCGGCATTGATACCTGTTCTGATATATTCAAGCCCGTCGGCAAGAGTGTATGCCAATTCTATGTCGGCAGTAGCACCGGCTTCCTGCATGTGATAACCGGAAATACTGATACTGTTGAACTTAGGCATCTTCTGCGATGTGAACTGGAATATGTCACCAATGATTCTCATTGATGGTGCAGGAGGATAAATATAGGTATTTCTGACCATAAACTCCTTGAGGATGTCGTTCTGGATAGTACCTTGTAACTGTTCAAGAGACACTCCCTGTTCCATGCCTGCAACGATATAGAATGCAAGGACAGGAAGGACTGCGCCGTTCATGGTCATTGACACTGACATCTTGTCGAGAGGTATCTGGTCGAAGAGAATCTTCATATCGAGGATGGAATCGACTGCAACACCGGCCTTTCCGACATCGCCTATTACGCGCGGATGGTCAGAGTCATAGCCTCTGTGTGTTGCGAGGTCAAAGGCAATGGACAAGCCCTTCTGACCTGCTGCAAGGTTGCGGCGATAGAAGGCATTTGATTCCTCAGCGGTGGAGAACCCAGCATATTGACGGATAGTCCACGGACGCATCACATACATTGTGGAATAAGGTCCTCTGAGGAACGGAGCTACACCGGCTGCATAGTTGAGATGTTCCATGCCTTCAAGGTCAGCCTTTGAAAAATCGCGTTTTATGTCTATCAGTTCATCCGTCAACCAGGAAGCATCCGCCTTACTCGTTGCAGTATGTCCGTTAATGTTCTTTATGTCAAGATTATTATAATTCGGTTGCATGGCTTTACTATTTGATGATTAATTTTTGAAAATTGGAAAGACTTTCAAGGAGATTGGTCCTCACATGGATAAAGTGTTGTAATCCGGCAGCAGTAAGTTTGTCCATACAATCGACAGGATTGCCTGCGACCACAACTATAGCACTGTCTTTCAGTCCGTTATATATTTCAGGAGCAATATTTCCATACTCTTCATCGGAACTGCATATTACCACTATTTCAGCTTTTGACTGTTTTGCGGCCTCAATGCCTGCTTCGATGGTCTGGAAACCGTTGTTGTTGATAATCTTATAGCCTGCACATCCGAAGAAGTTGGAGGCAAAGCCGGCACGGGCGATACGCATTGCGAGGTTGCCGTAGGTAAAGAGGAATACACTCGGACGATGGCCGGATTCCTTTGTATAGAGCTCGGTCTGCAGTCTGAGGCGTTCAAAAGGTTCTGTGCCCCTGTAAGGCTGCAATGTACGGAACTTGGGCGCCATGTCTCCACATTCACAGCATGACGTATCTTCCTTTTCTTCATCGCTGCAGCCGCATGACTTCTTAACTTCATCGAAATCAATGGTTTCGGTAATGTTAGGATATTGGTTGACACCAACGAAATTCTCTCTTCTTGTGGCAACAGCTTTGTCGCGTTTTTCACAGGATTCAGTAATGATATCTTGAATATAGTTAGATTTGAAACACTGGATGAATCCACCCTTCCCGTTTATTTCCAAGAATTTGTTCCAAACGTTTTCGATAAACTGCTCAGTAATGGATTCGATATAGTAGGAACCGGCAGCTGGGTCAGTAACGTTCCCAAAATGTGATTCCTCCTTCAGCAAAAGCTGCTGGTTACGTGCAATACGCAAAGCAAATTCATCATTGACCATGGTTACGAAATTAAAAGGAAGCACCGTCAATGAATCTATACCACCGATAACGGAAGACATTGATTCTGTGGTTGTTCTGAGCATATTCACATACGGGTCATATAATGTCTTGTTCCACATCGAAGTAATGGCATGGATGAATACGCCACAGCAGTCCTTGTTCTTAGGTGAATAGGCATTGACCATTTCGCCCCAGATATAACGGGCAGTTCTGAGCTTTGCAATCTCAAAGAAATAATTGGAACCTATGCTCACCTGCAGTTTCAGTTTTGGAACTATCTTGTCAATAGTTTCACCTGCTTCTGTCAGGAAGTCGAGGACATCGGCAAATTCAGCGAGACCGAAAGAAAGTTCATCAACGAGGAAAGACCCGCAGTTGCCAAAATATGAGGCATTAATAACACCTACCTTCATGTTAGGGTACTCGGCACTTTCTTTAATGAGATTATGAAGTGTATCAATACCGTCCATATAACTGCCGCCTTCAGACACGAAATCAAAGAAAGGATCATATTCGATATTGAAATTTGCGGAATCCGATTTAACATTCATGTCTTTCATATAAGCCTTGAGGAGGCCAAAGAGAGCCATAACATTGGTGGTATTACACATCAAGTTGACAGATGTGGCAGGTTTCAGTTCCTTCATAAGCTGAAGGAAGAGTTCATCACCGACAGGTGCGGTGCGCTTCGTGAAGTCGTAACCCACGGATTCGACACCGTTGTTAACTGCAAGTGACACAAGTCTTTGCAGCTGTTTTATATCGCAGTCGTCTGCAATAACAAAATCCTGTCTAACATTCCAATTCGAACCGTTGTTTTTAGCATAAGGAAAAGTGCCGTCATCACTGAGATGAGTGATGGATTTGAGGTCATCAGCTCTGTAGTAAGGGCGGACATTGATGTGTTCATTTGTTTTCCAAACAAGTTTCTTGTCATAGTCAGCTCCTTTTAAATCCTTGATAATAGCGCTTTCCCATTCTTCGGTTGTTACTGGAGGAAACTGGGCGAAAAGTTTATCGTCATTCATTATAAATAGTTATTAATTTGTTCAAATTAAATCATTTGCAAAAATAATATTTTTTTTTAAAAGTATAAATTGTTTTCTGTACCTTTGCAGAATCAAATATTGAAAATACAATTATCTATTTAAATAGAAACAATGATTATGAAGAAGTTAACAATCTTATTATTATCACTATTGGTATGTATAGGCACATTATATTCCCAAAATGGCGGAAAGAATGTGGCCAAGGAGTGTGTTCTTTTTGAATTATTCACCGGAGTCAATTGTCCGTACTGCCCTGCAGCGGCAAACGGAGTGATGCAGATGCTTGATGAAGGGTTTCAGATAGCACCTGTAGCATTTCACACAAGTGCATTTTCAACAGCAGAATTTTATACATCTGAAACCAATGCCCGTGCAAATTACTATAGTATAACAAGTTACCCAACCCTCAAAGCTGACGGTATAAAGACTTTATCCGGTGGCGGCGGTGCAAGTGAGAATATGTACAGCTATTATGTGCCCCTTTACAATCAGCGCATCAACCAGCCGGCATATTTCAATATCGGCCTTTCATGTTCAAGTCCTGTCGGCACGCAATATACCGTAACATGTACCGTGAATGAAATAGAAGAATGCCCATCTGACAATCTCAAAGTATATATTGTGCTGACACAGAATCATATACAAAGAAGTTGGCAAGGTATGTCAGAACTCAATTTCGTTGTAAGGGACATGATTCCAAATCAGAACGGAACAGCATATTCAGGCGGCGATATCACTATAACCGAGACTTTTGACATGGGCGATTACCCAAAGGAAGACTGTTATCTTACAGCATGGGTACAGAACGCAAGTACAAAAGAAGTCTATCAAGCAGTGAAATTATCCCTCAATTACCCTGATTATGAATATGATGTGTCTGTGAAATCGGCTTACGACGTGACAAAATACAACTGTTCCGGAACAACCGGCGCAACCGCAGTGGTCAAAAACAACGGTTCAGTGCCGATTACATCATTTGATGTTGTGGTTTATGCCAACGGCAATGAAGTAGCCCGTGAATCATGGAGCGGTGATGCAATTGAATTTACCGAGACTGCCCTTGTAAACCTGCCGTCATTTGACGTCAATGGTGCTTCACAGATTACAATATCTGCCATAAATCCAAACGGACATGAAGATGAAAATGAACTGAACGGCAAAACCATCACCTTTGAAGACCCGATTGATGCCGACGAATACATCATTCTGGTACTTAGAACTGATTCTAAGTTCGAGGAAACATCCGTTGAATGGATAAATATGAGTACTGGCGTAGTTGAAGAAACAATCACATACAACGCTGCTAACAAGATGTATATCAACAATCTGTACTTCACAGACAATTCCTGCTACAGACTTGCGATTTACGATTCCGGCAATGATG
>JAFYJP010000216.1 GCA_017538085.1 Bacteroidales bacterium
CATTATGACAGTCAGGCACAATGTATTGCCGAGACACTTTATTTGCAGATTCAATGGTATGATTAAGTCTTTCTTTGCCGAAAGAATCATTTATGTATTTATAATCAATTCCTTGCGATGTTCTTAGCCCAAGCATGATGTATTCATTGTATTTCATGTCTTGAGTGATAATCTCATGTTCGGCAGCGTCAAGGTAACTGTCGATTCTTTCCATGTATTTTTTTATGTCTTTTACATTCCAATGCCTTGATTTACAGTCGTATGAATGTGCTCCTGCACCCATTCCGATATAAGGGAAGTCTTTCCAGTAATTGCTGTTATGTCGTGAGTGGTAATTCGGAAGGCAGTAGTTTGAAATCTCATAATGAAGATATCCGTGTTCACGGAGTATTTCGTTGAGGCGGTGATAGCAGTTGATAGTAAAATCCTCATCAGGAACGGCTGTTTTTTCTTCTGAAATCATTTTTGCCAATGGAGTCCCGTTTTCTATCGACAAGGAGTATGCTGAAATATGTTTTGGATTGAAAACAAGTGCTTTATTGATGCTTGCTTCCCAACTTTCAGATGTTTGTAATGGAAGTCCGTAAATCAAATCAATTGAAAAGTTGTCGAAATTCTGGGATATGATTTCGATTGCCTTGCAGGCTTTGTCGGCATTGTGCCTGCGATTTATCATTTTCAGTTCATCGTCGTTGAATGACTGAACGCCGATACTGATTCTGTTAATCGGTGTGAAAGCCTTGATTTGTCTGATCCATTCTTCATTCACATCGTCCGGGTTGACTTCGATTGTTATCTCTTCACAGTTGCTCAAATCGAAGTTGGAGTATAATTCAGTGAACAGGTATGACAGCAGTTTTATCGGGATGAGGGACGGAGTGCCGCCACCAAGGTAAACGGTGTCGATTCTGGTATGTTTGGTGAATACATCTGATGAAGACACTGTTGCTTTTGCTTCATGAATAATGCATTCGACATAATGTTGGAAATCAGTGTATTGTGTTTGTGAGTAGAAAGCGCAATAGATGCAGCGGCTTTTGCAGAATGGAAAATGAATATATAATCCGACAGGAGACATGTCAGTCATTGATTTCGGAAAGCAGGGAGCTCTTTTTCAGAATTATTCTGAAAGTAGTGCCTTTGTTGAGAGTTGATGATTTTACGAAGATTTTACCGTGGTGTACTTCTTCGACTATACGTTCAGCGAGAGTAAGTCCGAGTCCCCATCCACGTTTTTTGGAGGTGATTCCTGGGTTGAAGATGTTCTTCTGCATAGAACGCGGTATGCCTTTGCCTGTGTCGGCAACATCAATGTTGACTACGTTTTCCTCTTCTATGATGTCAATGGTTATCGAACCTTCACCGTCCATTGCATCTATGGCGTTTTTGCATAGGTTTTCTATGACCCACTCAAACAACTCGGTGCTTAACGGAAGGTAAATAGAGTGGTTTGGTTTATTGACGGTAAAGACAACTTTATTTGATGTCCTTTTTTTCAGATAGTTGATGGAATCTTCGACTACGACACCAATATCGGCCATTTCGAGTTTGGGAGTGGAGCCGATTTTGGAGAATCTGTTGGCTATGGTGTTAAGTCTTTGAGCATCCTTGTTGATTTCTTCCGCAATTTCCTCCTGCCCACTGTTCCTCAAAAGTTCCACCCATGCAAGGATACTTGACAGAGGAGTTCCAAGTTGATGTGCAGTCTCTTTGGCAAGTCCCGCCCATACACGGTTTTGCTCTGAGCGGCGGGATGTGTTGAACAGGAAATAACAGAAGGCGATGAATACAATCATCACTAATATTTCGATTATAGGGAAAATTCGCAGTTTCCTGATTACCGGAGATTCATTGTAATAGATGTAATTTGTTGTGTTCCCGAATTGAAATGTGATAGGTGAACCCATTGCGTTCATGTGGTGTGTCATTTCAAGCATTGCCGTAGTGTCGGTACGCAATTCTTCCGGAATATTGCTTGATACTATTATTGTACTTTGTGTGGTATCTGTGACGATTACCGGTACTGATGCGGAATTTATTACAATTTCGGAGAAGAAATCACTTACCAGGTCGTCGATATATGCCTTCAACTGCGTGAAGTGGCGGGAATCCTTGTAAAACAGATAATGGGTGATGCCGTATGTGGAAATGGTGATAGGCTCGTATTTTGTGAACTCTTTTTTTAGTTCTCCTGTCAGATATGGAATTGTGTCAATGTCGAAATCAATGTTTGTGGCATTAATTATGCGATAGTTTTCATCAGTTTGGATGACAGGTATCGTCTTGTTATTGAGGATGATTGAGGAATAAAAGGTGAGGTCTTCAGTGTTGTCACCGGCAGAGACGAGTTTACGTGTGGCTGCTGCAAGGATTTCCACTTTCTGGCGTTCTTCTTCTTCAAGCCGTTCGAAAAAGGCTTCGGTTGACTGTACGAGTTGGGCTCTGTGGCGTATTGCGTCAGCCCAGACTATCAGGTCATGCTGTTCCTTCTTTGAAATCTGAATAACAAGGTAATTGCTGTACCACAGTGATACTGCGATAATTATAATACCTATTATCGCGAGCCACCTCTTCCATTTTTTCTTTGAACTGTAGATATTCATTTTACATCTTTATAACGCGATATGTGTATCGCATATTGTCGATTTCAACGAAAAGGACATATATTCCATTACTTACCTTTGGGAAATACAACTCAATGATATTATCGTTGACACTGATGTCGGAAGGCTCAATTGCAACTGCAATGTGGGAATTCATTTTTATCAATTTGGCATTCAACGAATTGCCATTAAATTTTTCGTTCAGAAGAATTGTTATCTTGTCGTTGAATACGCTTGGATATAAATTTGGCCGTACTCCAACGAAATTGTTGAAGGTTTTACTGATTTTCTTCCCGTCAACAAACCATGAAATGATAACATCGAAGTTTCCGTAGGAGTTGTATGTGACCGGAATGAGGCTGTCTATGTCGTTTATGGAGACGTTTTCCGGCGTTGCCCCTTCAAAATGCCAGATGCAGCTGTCGGGTGGCATGGAAAAGTCGGCATTGAAGTATAATGTCATATCTTTGATAATAGTGGGCTTGTCAGTCAGAAATGATGTCCCGTCAATTGAAACGTTAATGTTGTTGATGTCGGCAATCTCTGTGTATCCGTCGATTTCGGTAACTCCGGTATTGCCAGGGTCAAGCCAGTAATCGAGACGTTTGTTTATGTCCTCACCATTGCGGTTCCAGGAAAATGAGAATTTTCCGTAGAAATCCGGTGATGTGAGACGTCTGCATGAGGCAGTGCCGCCTGTAAGGGTGCCTACAATCTGCTTTTTTGAGTTGAATATTGGGGAACCAGAGGACCCGCCTTCGGTGACACCATGTCCCGACTCGGTTTCATCCCAATAGACTTTCCAGTGTGTTTGTATATGATAACCTTCAATCTGATAGCAGTCTGACGTTATTTTTGAAGTGTGTGAGATTTTTTTAATGTCTCCTGCCGGATGATGAATGCAGTCAGCGCTTTCGGCAGCCTCATCCACCGCGTTCCAGCCGGCATAATAAGGATGATAGCTTGCCGGTATGTGTTCGTCTTTCAGCCTCACAAGCAGAAAATCGGAACCCACATCATTGGTGGAACTGTTGTAATATGTGTTTCCGGCGATTTTTGAGCATCCTACAAGCGTCTTATGTGCTGGCTCATCGACTGGATTATCACATCCATCCGACTCATAGAGAAAATAAAAAATCCATCTCTCATATTCGGAATCTATCGCTCTGTCGGCACAATGATATGCAGTCAGAAGATATGGCGTCAGGTCCTGCGAAGTGTTGTTGACAAGAGTTCCTGTACACCAGTACCATCCGCCATTCGACAGCAGTAGTATTCTCACTACTGCATCGGCTTGATTTTGCAGGCTTCTTCCTTCGGGGCAGTTGACATTTACTTCGCAGTCACCGGAAGAGCCGAAGCCGCTTAGAGTACTGAAATCGAAGAAATATGAAAAACTGCTTAACTCGAAATCGATGTATTGGTCTTTCAATCCGTCAATTTCAAGAATAATGTGTTCACCTATGACAGGTTCGATTGAAAATGAGCCATCATCAGAAATGTCATGATTTGTGTATGCCCCTCGTATGGTTGATTTCGATGAGTTATACACATACATCTTGCTGCCTTCTGGCAAATCAATATATGAAAAGAAAACGCCTATCGCCTTCGCATCCTTCAGATGAAATGAAACTGTATATATGTACCCGTTTGAGGTTTCGCTCCAGTTCCCATCTAACTTTCCGGAATTGAATCCTGCCTCAACTTCGCATCCGATGTGAAGACGACATCCTTCAGTACATCTTGTCAGAAGAAAATCGTTGATGGAATCATAGTTGGCATATACTTCTATCGAGGACATGAATTTTGAGGCATAGTCAAATGATTCGGGTAATCCGCCATGAGCCACCTGTGACCTTGATATTTCAGGAAATAAGATGCACAACAGTACAAATATGTATGCACAGCAGTTCCTCATTGTTTATTCTTGTTTGCCTGCTTGCTTACTGGAAGATTGCATAAATACTCTGTAACGTATTTGAACACCCCGTTTTCGATGTTTGTAAAAGGATAGTGGTAACCGGCATTGTTTAGTTTGCTGATGTTGGCTTCTGTAAAATACTGGTATTTGTCGCGGATTTCCTGAGGCATTTCAATATACTGGATGTTGACTTTTTTGTTCATTGCTTTGAAGACAGCTCTCGCAAGGTCGTAAAATGTGCGTGCCTTGCCAGTGCCGACATTGTAAATTCCGCTCTGTGGCGTGTTTTCCATTATCCAGCGAATGATGTTGCATACATCGCCTACGTATATGAAGTCTCTCTTCTGCATTCCGTTGTTGACACCCTGTTTGTAGGATTTGAACAGTTCCATCTTACCGGTTTTCATTATCTGGTTGTAGGCATGAAACACGACTGATGCCATCTGTCCCTTATGGTATTCATTTGGACCATATACGTTGAAGAATTTGAGTCCATACCACAATGGAGGTTTTTCTTCCTGTTCCAACGCCCAGACATCAAAAGCCTGCTTGGATTCACCGTAAGGATTCAATGGCTTTAAATTCGGAATAACGCTTTCATCATCGGAATAACCCAAACTGCCATCACCGTAAGTCGCTGCAGATGAAGCGTATATCAGCGGTATCGAGTATTGTGTACACTTGTCCCACACGAGTTGTGTGTATTGGGTGTTGTACTTTTTGAGGGTTTCCTTGTCAAACATTATGGTTGAACTGATGGCACCGAGATGTATGATGAAGTCTATCTCGGTGTAGTTGTCGTCAAGCCATTGTATGAAATCGTCTTTGTCTATGCGTTGCAGAATCGTCTTATTCTTAATGTTGTCAAGACAAATCTTGTCGGGCTGTTTGAAAAGGTCAACTGCTACGATATCGTTTCGATAATTGAAGTTAAAATCTGCAATGAGGCAACTTCCAATAAAGCCGCAGGCGCCTGTAACTGCTATCATTTCAATTACTTGTTGAATTTGTCCTTTCCTTCATTGAGGAAATTAATGAAATGCTGCACGTCCTTGTCAAAGCCATAAGGTCCTGCAAGAATGTTCTCTTCATTGTCAATGATTACATAGCAAGGCTGCGAGTTCTGCCCATATTTAGTCTTCTGGTACTGTTTCCATTTCTTTCCTATGGTTTTGATGGTATCAGTTCCGTTTCCATTGTCGATGACCATGTAATCTTCAGGGTTCAAATCCTTTAAGTCGTCAACATACAGCTCTGCTATGACGAAATTCTTGTTAAGCACTTCTCTGACAGCAGGGTCGGTCCAGACAGCGTTTTCCATTTTGCGACAGTTGACACAGTTGTGACCGGTGAAGTCGATGAGAATAGGCTTGTTGAGTTCCCTTGCACAGTCAAGAGCTTCATCGAAGTCGAAATATCCTTTGTAGCCTTCCGGTGTGTGCAGGACATCACCGTATTTTGGAGTGTCAGTACACATGTTGTGATAGTTTTCGGAAGAAGTGGGCATCATCGTGGTTGTGCCGGAATTGCCATCGTTCTGTCCTAATTTGAAGTCCTGTGTGTACATCTTAGGTGTGAATGCTGCGATGGCATTCAGTGGAGCACCCCACAGTCCAGGAACCATATAAACTGTAAATGCGAGAGTTATGATGGCAAGGAACAGTCTGAACACTGATACGTGGTCAAGGTCACTGTCGTGTTTGAATTTGAGTTTGCCAAGAAGATAAATGCCAAGCAGTCCGAATATTGCAATCCATAATGCGATGAATGTTTCACGGTCAAGGATGCGCCATCCCATCATTTCATCGGCTGTTGACAGGAATTTCATTGAAAGTGCAAGTTCGAGGAATGCGAGAACGACCTTTACGGTGTTCATCCAG
>JAFYJP010000217.1 GCA_017538085.1 Bacteroidales bacterium
AATACACTATAAACGGGAAGGAAGAAATCCGTGCCATTCGCGATGTCAACGATTTCGGCGAAATGATATGGTAACCGTCAGGCCATCATAACTCTGAGCAATACATACAGAAACACCGACAGACGATTTAGCAGCTGCGACACAAAATCCCTCCTAACAATCTCCCCTTCTATTGCCACAATACAGCGCTCAGCCCTGCGACATATAGTACGTGCAACGTTAATATGTGACGAAATCACATTGTTGCCCAAAATCATCAGGGAAAACTGCTTGGGTAAAGTCTCAGATATATCATCAATTGCCTTTTCGATATGCATAATCACATCGTAATCAGGACATTGTAACTTTTCACCCACTTCAACAGAACAGCATGCGACATACGAACACGCTAAAAACAGAGCCTTCCTGATTTCATCAAAAAGTTCAATTGTCCCATCTGGAATTTTAGTATCAGCAGATTCTTTCAACATAGAATCAACCAGTCCAATGTAAGCATCCAATTCATCAATAGTGCCGTAAGCTTCGACACGCGAGTCATTTTTGGCGACTCTTTCGCCTCCTATTAACATAGTAGTTCCTTTATCGCCAGTTTTTGTATAAATATGCATAATTCCAACTTTTTATTTTACAATATTTTTATTCGGTTCATCTGAAACTATCTGTCCGTCAACCAAACGTATTATCCTATGAGCGTGAAGCGCGATGTCCTCTTCATGGGTTATGATTACGACAGTGTTTCCAGCATCATGAATGTCCTCTAAAAGTTTCATGATTTCGAGAGAAGTCTTGGTGTCAAGTGCCCCAGTAGGTTCATCGGCAAGGATAATGCTCGGATTGTTAATTAACGCACGTGCAGTGGCAACACGCTGCTTCTGACCTCCGGAGAGTTCACTCGGATGATGTTCCATACGGTCGCCAAGCCCCACCTTCATCAATGTTTCCTTAGCGTTCTTGATTCTTTCACTTTTGGGGACACCGGCATAAATCTGTGGGAGCATAACATTCTCAAGAGCCGTAGAACGAGGTAAAAGATTGAATGTCTGAAAAATGAAACCTATTTCATTATTGCGTATATCGGCAAGGGCATCATCACTGATATTGCTCACATCTTTGCCATTGATATAATATTTTCCTGAAGTTGGAGTATCAAGGCAACCAATAATATTCATTAAAGTGGATTTGCCGGAACCCGACGGACCCATCAGTGCGACGAACTCATTCTTTCTGACTGTCAACGACACACCGCGAAGAGCATTCACCACAATGTCACCCATGTGAAAGTCTTTAACAATATTCTCAAGTCTCAACGTCTCTTCGGTCATTTGTCGTATAAATTAACGTTCCATCGCGAACACAACCTGAGCCGCAGTTCTTGATACCTGCGTAAGCAGCATGTCATCCCTGCTGAATATCTCTTTGAGTTCAGCAGGGGTGTAATGTCTGACTGTTTCAAGAGTTGTATTCCGATTGTATTTTATTGAAAATGACTGTTTTAACATATCAAACAAAGATTCGCATGAATGTTCGTTGTATGTAACGCAAAACGAAATCTTCTTGGCTGAAATCTGTATCATGTTAATGTCCATTTTGAATTTTGCTGCAAGATCATAGATTGTTTTCACGTCATCTCCAAGAATAATATTGTTCTTCAACGATTCAGCAGTTATAAGGATCTGATTTTTAAGACATATCTTTATCGGTGGATAATTGATTTCAAAATTGTCAAGAAGCATTGTGCCAGAATCCTGAAGATTGATGAATGAACGAACCCTTGCGACTATGTTTTTCGTTTTCAGTACTGACAATGTCTTTTTATGCAGGATTTTAGCACCGAAATACGACAATTCAACCATTTCGTCATATCCGATTTTATCAAGTTTTTGAGCATCAGGGTAGATTTTCGGGTCAGTGCTGTATATTCCATCTACGTCTTTCCAGAATGTCAATTCCTTCGCATTACAGAACACTGCAACAAGAGCGGCAGAATAATCGGAACCTTCCCTGCCGAGAGTTACGATGTCATTGGATGAAGTTCCGCTTATAAAGCCCTGAATGATGATAATACGACTTCTAACGTTCTGGACCAGCTGTTGCATACGTTTTTCCGATGTCACAATATCAACGTTACCGCTGCGCCAATTTTTGTCGGCAAGAAATATGTCATTTGCCTTGGCAAGATAGACATCCATTCCTGTCAATGTCAGATATTTTGCAACTATCAGTGTTGAAAACATCTCACCAAAACTGACCGTCTGGTCGTAGAAATAGTCATAGTCGGCTTTTGATGTGACTGAAATCTTCTTATCAAATTCAGAGAAGAGTTTGACGAGCTCATCGTCACAAGTCATTCCCACAAGGCTGTGCAAAATATCCAAGTGTTCATCTTTCAATGAATTATATTCATTGGAATAATCCTCATTTTTGTAAGCCTTATTGACTATCGTTTCGATTTTGTTTGTAGTCTTGCCTAATGCGGAAATGACGAGAACAAGCCTGTCTGCTCCATTTTCAGCAATAATCTCCGGCAAACGTTTTATACTCTCCGCATCTTTGATTGATGCACCACCTAACTTAAAGACATTCATAGTGTAAAAGACATCATTTCTGCAAGTATGACAAATCACGAAGGATATTCTGGAATGTGAAATACTGACACAGTACAAAATTCTGCGAATACACTATCTGTCCTGCATCATCTTTTTTCGCTGACGGCAGATTAACCCACGCATACAGTTCATCAAGATTATATGGGGGAAGCTCCTCATCAACTGGAACCTGGTCTATCTGAGCTTGAGTAAGAGGTATTCTGAATGTTTTCAAATATGACTTCACGCCATTGTTGTCAGTTATTGTGATTTCATGGGCAGGAACTGTTTTGAGGATTGAATCCACGTTCATGTCATCATATTTGTCAGCATCCAAAGCAGCGGCATATCTGATGTCGGAAAA
>JAFYJP010000026.1 GCA_017538085.1 Bacteroidales bacterium
CTGCGCATCGCCAAAAGCCTCGGAGCCGATAACTGCAGCCAACTTGTATTGCCGTTCAACAACATATTCCTGGTATTGTCAATTTTCATCTGCGCCATAGCCTTATTCCTGATTTTCAGAGAATTGGGATTAAATATTTTTATATCGGTATTAGGAGCAGTACTCATTACCATGCTCTCGCCACAACTTGAACGCATCGGTTCCCACATTACTCTCGGATACATGTTCATCCTACCGCTGATGCTTTATTGGTTCATCCGTTTAATCAAAACCAACAATATCGCCTATTCGATATGGGAAGGACTGCTTTTACTATGGAGCGGATTCGTGCATCCCTATTACCTGATTTTCTTCGGGATATTCAATCTTTGCTTTTGGCTGTATGTGCTTATTTGGGACAAACAATGGTTTGAAAAAAAGAAAACTGTCATACTGCATATACTAATATCATTCTTGATTCCATGTATAAGCTTCCTCATACTAAACGGTATCGGAAACACACCTGCCGACAGAGCCGCCGTACCATACGGCCTGAAAGCCTACGCAGGACGCCTTGAAGGAGTATTCTTTCCCTACGGAAGAAGTTATTTCCACAAACCGGAGTTCTTCCGCAATATAGAATGGGAAGCAATATCGTACATCGGAATTGTTAGCGTCTGTGTCACCATTTTCTGCCTTATCAAGTTTATAACCAACATAATACAAAAACGCTGGTCACATTTGTTTGATGTCACTGGCAATAGGATGCTGAATGTGTTTCTCGTCATCAGCATAATAGTTTTGCTGTTCTCCATCGGAGTACCTCTTTTGTGGGTCAAATCGCGCCATCTCTGCTATTTGGGACCTTTGGCGCAGATAAGGGCTCTTGCCAGATTCGAATGGCTTTTCTATTACATGATTAACATTGTATCAGTTTATCTCCTTGGAAGATGGATAGCCAGTGGTGGAAAAGACAAAGTACTCCACTACGGAACAGGCATTATCATACTTCTGATTATGAGCTGTGAAGTCTATAGTTACAACAAAAACTTTTCATTGGTGAATGAAAATCCATTACTGACCGACCATGACAACAATCTTCCCGAGAACCAATGGGTGAATGAGCATCAATGGTCTGACTATCAGGCCATTATTCCATTGCCACTGTTTCATATCGGAACAGAACACATCTGGATTGACGACAACGCAAACATGTTCAAACAGGCCGCATATTTGTCATCGAAAACCGGGCTTCCGATGAGCGGCAACTATGCTTCAAGGTCACCTATCAAATGTTCGTACAACAATATTGCCCTGAAATGGAGTCCGTTGGAACAATATGCTTTACTGAACGATTTGCCAAACAGAAAGCCTTTTTTAGTTGTGGTTCCAAAGGATGACAATCTGCTGAATGAAAATGAAAAGAATATCGTCAGCCATTCACAATTACTGTTCGATACTGAAAATCACAACTATTACCGATTGGAATGTGAAGACTTGGAAAAAAACTATCAGGATTACAAATCACAGCAGGAAGAAAAATGTCAGACGGTTTCAGTATATAAAAGAGGTAACGGTGTTTGGAGTGACCGCGAAGACGGTCTGCTTATCGTAACCGACTGGGATAACCTGCAAAGTGAAAAGAAATTCTTGGGAAACGGAGCCTTACAATGCGACTTAAGCCGATATAACAAGTTGTGGGACAATGTAGTGGAAACTGACAAAGACGAAATTGAAATTTCGTTCTGGATGAGCGATTTCACCGAAGACATGTACGCCCGCAGCGCGATTGAGATATGCACGAAGAAAGACAACGGAGAGACCGGATATTACGAGATGAATGACATATTCCGGCACGCAGTCAACTTGTACGACGGATGGGCCCTTATCAGTGTAAGAATACCTGCTTCAAAGGGAACAAATCATCTTAGCGTTGTAGTGGGCAACCGAAAGATAATGCCGCATCAGGTATGCTTTGACAATTTAATCATACGAGATACTGATGTCAATGTGCTTTCAACAGACGGACAAAGCACACTGCTGAACAACGAGTGGGTCAGATAGTTATGAGCAGTGAAAAAAGGGGGCAAAAATAAAAGGGAGCTTACAAACAGATTCGTGTTTTAAGCTCCCCTTTAAGCGCCCCAAGCTAGACTTGAACTAGCGACCCTCTGATTAACAGTCAGATGCTCTAACCAACTGAGCTATTGAGGCAGTGTCATTTTTTTGACGATGCAAAAGTACTACATTTTTTGAAATAATACTTATTTTTGCAAAAAAAATTTTTAATAACACATTTTTTATAGAAAAAACATGAAAATAATTGGCATAGGAAACGCTCTTACAGACATAATTGTTCCTATTAAAGACTACGAAATCATTGATTCACTGAATATTCCTCACGGTGGAATGGTAATGATTGACAAAAACCAGTTTCTTGAGATAAACAAACATATCGCCAACATAAACAAGTCAATGGTTGCAGGCGGGTCGGCGGCAAATACCATATACGGTCTCTCCAAACTTGGAGTTGAAACATCCTTCATCGGGAAAGTGGGTATGGACACCATCGGCGACAACTACGAACAGGACATGCTGAAAGCCGGAATAAAACCCGACCTGATAAGAACTGACACTCCAAGTGGCTGTGCCATTGTGCTGATAACCCCTGATGGGGAACGAACTTTCGCCTCATATCTCGGTGCAGCACAGGAACTTATGCCAGAAAACATATCCGAAGAAAATTTCATGGGACACGATATCCTTCATATTGAGGGGTATCTGCTCTTCAACTACGACATAGTGCTGAAAGCCATGCAAACAGCCAAAAATCTTGGCATGAAAGTATCCCTCGACCTCGCTGCACATAACTTTGTGGAGGAAAACAGACCAATCATCAAGGATTTGATTAAGAATTATGTTGATGTCTGCTTTGCCAACGAGGAAGAATCAAAGGCAGTGACGGGACTTCAACCGCGCGAAGCCCTCGACTGTATCTCCGAAGACTGTGATTTTACGGTTGTCAAGTTAGGTTCCAAAGGTTCTCTTATCAAACACAACGGTACTGTCTATGAAGTCGGCACTCCTCATGTGGAATGCGTTGATTCAACCGGTGCCGGCGACTTATACGCTTCCGGGTTGCTTTACGGAATCGCAAAGGGCTATAATGCTGAAACATGCGGTAAAATTGGCGCGATAATCGGCAGCGTTGTCATCCAGAACTATGGTGCAAGAATCAGCGATGACAACTGGGATACCATACGACAAAAAATCGATGAGATTGTATAATGATTAAGCAGGAGACCATACAGGCGATTCTGGATACCGTAAACATCGAAGAAGTTGTCGGAGATTTCGTGTCTCTCAAGAAAAGGGGCGCCAACCTGATAGGACTGTGCCCATTTCATAACGAGAAGACACCGTCGTTCATCGTCTCACCGGCAAAAGGCATCTATAAATGCTTTGGGTGCGGTAAGGCCGGCAACGCCGTCCAGTTCATCATGGACCATGAACATTACTCCTACCCCGATGCCCTCAAATACCTCGCCGCCAAATACAAGATTCCTGTCATTGAAACTGAAAGGACGCCCGAAGAAATCGAGCTCGACAACGAAAAAGACCGTCTTTTCAACATTAATACCTTCGCTCAGAAATATTTCACCGACAATCTGCTCAACACGCAGGAAGGCCAAGCCATAGGGCTCTCCTACTTCAGAAAACGCGGCTTCAACGATGCCACAATAAACACATTCCAACTCGGCTACAGCATTGACAGCTTCAATGCACTCATCGACTATTGCCACAAAAACGGATACAAAGATGACATCCTCGCCAAATCAGGACTTGCAGTGGTCCACGATGACGGGAAGATGTTCGACAGATTCAGAGGTCGTGTGATGTTCCCTATCCACAACCTTACCGGCAGAGTCATCGGTTTCGGAGGCAGGATATTAACTTCCGACAAAAACACGGCAAAATACCTCAACAGCCCTGAAAGTGACATCTACCATAAAAGCGACACCCTGTATGGTATCTATCTGGCAAAAAACTCCATAGTGTCAAAGAACTTCTGCTACCTCGTAGAAGGGTATATGGATATGATAACCATGTATCAGGCTGGCTTTACAAACGTTGTCGCCTCATCAGGCACATCATTGACCACCAATCAGATAAGACTGATAAAGAGGTTCACCAACAACGTCACAATAATCTATGACGGTGATGCGGCAGGCATCAAGGCTTCGCTCAGAGGCATAGACATGGTTCTCTCCGAAGGTCTCAACGTAAAAATAATTCTGCTGCCAGAACCGGAAGATCCCGACTCCTTCATCAAAAACAACCGCACATCCGATGTCATTGACTATTTTGAGAACAAACCCCGTGACTTCATCAGATTCAAAACAGAGTTGCTTCTAAATGATGCCAAAGACGACCCGATTAAAAAAGCCGAGGTCATTAAAGACATCATCGCCTCTATCGCTGTCATCCCCGATGAAATCTATAGGGCGATGTATATCAAGGAATGTTCCGACCTTCTCGGGGTAAAAGAACAGACTATCATCTTTGAAGTCAACAAGATAATCAGAAAAAAACTCGGCAAGAAATTTAACGACCCCGACATACCGGTTCATGAAGACCCCATCCAACAGCCACTGACACAGGAGGAACAAAACGCCGAAAAGATTAACAGCTTTGACATTTATGAAAGAGCTGTCATAGAAAAACTATTTCTTTACGGTGACATACAAAGCAACTACAGTCAGGGTATTGAAAATGAGGCTCAAACGTTAAGTAATGCCGAATTTATCATAAACGAGCTTGAGGCCGAAGGCATAGAATTCAACAATCAATTATACAGCAGGATTCTCAACATTTACCGTGAGAATCTCCACAATGGCATCATACCCGGCCAGCGATATTTCATCAACAATGCCGACCGCGAAATATCAACCCTGGCAGCCAACCTTATCAGCACCCCTTACTCTCTCAGCGAAAAATGGAAAGAAAATCACATATTTCCACGTATGGAGTCCGATGACATTCCAGACACCATTATCAAAACACTGTTGAGTTTCAAGTCAGCGTTTATCAAAAGACTGCGTGCCGAAATACAAGAGAAATTGAAGAATGCTGAAGACGGCAAAGAAATGGAGGACTTATTAGAAACTGACAAGCAGTACAAGCAAGTGGAAATCAACATCGACAGCCTGCTCAACCGCACAATCAGCTATTAAATGCAGCCGGCTGGCCCCAAGGGGAATGCCAAGTTCATACTAATTCTAATCTGTCTTCAATTTCCATTTCTCCACTTTGGTCTGGCATGTTTCTTCATCTTGCGTTGTTGCCGTAATGGTAAGGGTTTTAGGATTGAATGTGTAGTCCACATCAAGAGCGTGGTATGTATAGCAAATACCATACGCGCCATCTTCTTTTACCCAATCACTTTCATCCACACACACTCCTTTAACAACCGTAACCTTCTTTATTTCACCATATTCCTTCTTGCCAGGGAAAAAGTGAATATGATATTGTGGAACCCCGTCATTAAAAGTAACTATCTCCATATTATAACCCCATTCTCTGGAGCTTCCC
>JAFYJP010000218.1 GCA_017538085.1 Bacteroidales bacterium
ATTGCTAATGTACTAAGACAAACTAGTACTAAAATTGTAAAAATCTTTTTCATAATTTTTCTGTTTTAAAATTTTTTGCAAAAATACAATATTTTTTTAATATTTTGGAAAATGGCAAATAATTTGAACACACATAATCAGAACGGGTAACCGATAGCGAGGTTAAACTTTGTATTAAGAAGGCTGAAGGAAAATGGTAAAATCATATCACCATCTTCAGTTGAGTAATATCTTGGGCAAGGGTCAAAGACAGGACAGCCAGCATCGAGTCTCAGTACAAAGAAGTTAAAATCAAGTCTTAATCCGACGCCGACATCAACAGCTATTTCTTTATAGAAACGGTTAAACTCGAAATTACCGTTCTCGAAATATTCATCCTCATTCAGAAGCCAGATATTACCTGCATCTGCGAAGACAGCCATATTGAATACACCTGAGAGAGGGAACCGGAATTCGACATTGGCTTTAAGTGATATATCTCCAACACGTTCGTAATTGGGAGAATAATTAATGGCAGAGCCTGGTCCGAGCAGTTTAAGTCCCCAACCACGCATATCATTGGCTCCACCCGCATAACAGGCCTTTTCCACAGGCATTGCCCAAGAATTGCCATACGGAATGCCTATCGCTGAGGCGAATCTCATGACCATGCATGTTTTAGGTGTGAAATAATGATAATACTTGTATTCCAGCTCACCCAGGGCAAACTGTGCATACGGGACGCCTAAAAAATGATAGTTTCCATTTTCATCCTTTGTCTGTTGGGTCAACGCAGCAATGCCATACAACAGATTTCCGGAAGATTCGCCGTTGAGTCGCAGATAATGGTAATCGCCCGTTGTTGTCTTTGCTGACTGGTTTGACGTGGTGAATGTATATTTCACTCCAAGCAATGTATGACTGGTATATTGACTTTCGTATATCGAGCTTCGCATTGTAATGATACGTTGTTCAAACTCAGGAGTCTTGTTGATTCTGACGTAACTGAAATCTAAAGGAGAAGCATAATTTGACTGCAAGAAATTGAACTTCCAGCGATACCCAAATGTAGTGTTGAGTATTATCCTATCATACATTCCTGCTCTTTTCTGATAACTGAACCCAACGTCAATATTGGTCTGAGGGGAATAATATCCAGGCATCTTACCCCAATTCCATGGCAACAGGATTCGCGGAAAGAACAAGCTTGAAGTCAAACTTGCCTGCGCTGTGTTTATTATACTGTCAATACCATTCCCAAACTGAAGTTCAAGCCCTCCAGAAGTGGCAACCTGAAACGATTCCCCACCCGTGAATATGTTTCTGTTGCTGTATGTCAGATTCATTCCAAAACCAAGACGACCGCCATTATTGGTAACTTCGGTATCTATAGAATTGGCATGAAGCTTTTTTCGTGTTATCCTGATATCGCAGTCCAACAGACTGTCAGCCTCAAGACCAACAGGAGAATAAGATACCGTGGCATATCTTATTGCTGGAATATTCACCAAACTTCGAGTAGTGAAGTTAGTCACCTCCTGACGATAAAGATTTCCCGGCAATGTGTATATCGCATTCAACAGGACATCTGGATTTATTTTCTCCTTACCGACATTGTAAAATGTAATCTCACCTTTTGTCATTGTGTCTTTTGCAGGGAACTGAGATACTATAATATCATTTTCGTATGTCCTCCGATAATCGACTTCCGGATCATAATTGGAATAGATATTGACATTTCGTATGTAATATTTGCGAAAATCCATTTCCTTTGGTTTGTCGTCAACCATTATCACCGGATTATTGATATCAACTGTAATATTAGCTTTATTTGACATCAGGTTGGTATCCACAGTATATGTAACCAAATCCTTGGAGAAGTAATAATACCCTTCATTTCTCAGCACATTGCTTATCCTGCTTCTCTCATTGTCAAGGATATATGAATTAAGTATTCCGTCTGTTTCTATAAAGCTCTTACTTCTTCCCTTAAAAGCAATGCTGTCAACTTCAGGGTCAGAAATATTGAAGGAAATATCATTATAGCGATAAGGTGCATTGGGCTTAACGAAATAAGTTATCTTATCCTCAGGATGTTTCTTATTTCGTTGTTTTACAGAATATGTTATTTCAGGATTAAAATATCCGAGATTAAAAAGCTCCTGTCTGAATTGGACAATTGTGTTATCAATATCTGTCGTATCAACATATACCGGAGGTTCTCCCCATATATTCTGCAACAAGTTTTTGAAATCACCCTCTTTCTGATATGAATGAAGGTCAAAGACATTAGGTCCAAAGTAAAGATGTTCATAGTTAAGAGTTCCCAATTCATACATATACAGTTTCATACGGAACATGCCCAGAAACTTTGTATTAGGGACTGGAATTGCAAATTTCGTCAAGTCGCCTGGTTTGACTTCAGATTTTTTTTCAGTAATCTTCACCTTGTTCTCCAAGAGCAAGTCGCCTGTACGATAAGCCTTTCTTGCCGGAATGCAGGAAGTCACACATACCGTCAGCAAAGACAAACCGAGAACGAGGTTTCGTACCGACATGATATTTCAGCAATTATTTTATTACAAGTTTTTTGGTAATCATAGTATCACCGAGGAATCTGACGATATATGTACCGCTTGGCAGGTCATCGGTTTTCAACTGGGTGGTACCGCTGAAAGCAAATTGTCTGACTACCTGTCCTTCCATATTGATAATCAGTACGCTCGTCTTCCCAAACTGATAGTCGGAGGTCATCGTCACAGTCTCATCTGCAGGATTAGGGAAGATATTTACGCTATAAGTCTTTTCAGGAGGTGTAACAGGGTCCACCCCTAAGAAGATTGAGCTGTAATTG
>JAFYJP010000219.1 GCA_017538085.1 Bacteroidales bacterium
CCTGCACATAGCGCTTTTCAATACACGATTTCGGAAGCGCTCCGCAGGGTCGTAGGGGGGTAGATGTAGACAAATAAAGGGAAAATTTCCCTTTTTATCCCTCTAATGTGCTGATTATCAGCACTTGTTTTCTCTGAAGACCTAGACAATTTTCAAAAATCGAAAAAATTAACACTATTTTTTCTGAAACAACCCCGATGCACACAGGTTTTACGGCCATTTTTGAGAAGGCCTCTAAATGTTAAATTTTTACCCGTTTTTTTGCATCAGACACCATTAGAGCCCACCTAGAAACGCAAATTCCGCCGCCACTCGAAGCGACGACGGAATTTGAAACCAGAAAAGATAACATCCTCAGCGAGAACCATCACACCGCACACCAAATCGCTGACAATAATGGAAAAACGTCCCGATGCCGATGCGGTTGCCATCACGTAGCAGCTCGGTGAACTTTCTGTCGGTCTCGGCAGGTTTGTATTTCTCATTTACGCTACTCACCATATGGAAAAGCTCCCTACCAAATTCGCCAAGTGAAGCTAGGGCAAAACCGATCTTCATCCAGTCGTCATAACTCCTTGTCATATCAATATGGTGCTGTACTGCATATTTGCAGGCTAGAAAAGCCTTTTCGTCGGTGTTGTCGACGTCGTTCATGCATCTATGAAACTCACGACGCGGAACAGGGGCCGGCTTTTCAACGTATAAACCGCAGTACTGTTCGGCTTGCTGGTTGATGTAGGGCGCCTCATCATAACTGACGCAGCGCAATCGACACACATCACTGCAAGCCTGGTCTATGGTGATGCCAAGGCTTGCGAAATCCTGCTGTAGTTGTTTGAACTGCTGTTTGTGGCGTTCTGGATACTTAAGCGGGATGATGGCATAGAAGCCTCGTCCTCCAACAGAGCGCGCTGCATAAGCTACCTCTTTAATGTTGCACAGAACATTCTCTTTTAGCTTGTCAAAGTCTGAAACCTCTGTGTTGTCTGCCTCATCGATGTCGATGCAGATCAACCCGCTGTAAGCCGCAAGGCAGTCTGCCTTGCGACCTCCACGGAAAACGCCACTGGTGGTCATCATCGGCAGCTGCTTTTTGTAGTAGCTACGCTCGTCTTTGTTGGTGCAATCACGCAGACGGAAAATCTGTTCCTGGTATCGCTCGCCCAAGGCAAGAAACTCCGAGAGTTTCATTTCCTTTGGCTCAGTATCGTGAACATTGCCGAAAACGCTCACATACCTCTCAAAAATGGGTATCGTTTGATTCTCATTCATGATGATGGATATATTTAATAAGATTTGATTTAAGTAACTTAATTCTTGTGTTGTCATGGGTGTTGAATTTAAAGTTGAGGTCAATCATCCACACTTGAATATGACTTATTTGGCTGTAATACAGACAATAATGTGCATTTTCATGATTGACATCAAAAAAAGTGCTTTTTGAAATGTAAGGTCAATAGAATTGACGTGTGGAGGATTTCTAAAATGTTGATAATCAATAACTATTTCAAATGAAGTCCATGCCGAAAAGCACTGTAAAAGACTTACCGATAACCGTTTGCGACCTGTTCCGGCATGGACATTGACATGATTTTACCTCATTTCAGTATTCTCGAAATATAAGAAGGATCTTTACCAATGCCCTCTGCGAAGGCACGCTGGTTCTTGATTCCCACTCTTTCCTTTACCAAACGGAGGATATCAGCCTGAGTCATTTCTTTAGGAGCATTTGCGGGCATGCCTTGAATCTGCTCATAAACAGCAATGGCCGACTGCTCGAAGTATTCCATACAACGAATGGTATACTCCATCTCGTTTTCAGAAACTAGGTAATGATTGTAGCTGTTAGTGCAATTGATCAAGCCCATCAGATGAACAATGCCTGCAAAACGCATTGTTTGTATCTGCAGCTTACTATACAAAGAGAGAAGATATCCGTCGCCTGTTGTTGATGTCACTTTCTCTTTCTTTTGCTGAAGAGAATTGAAATAACTATCATAAAGAGCATCACATTCTGGAGAGAACCAGATGATGGGAACTTTTGTATAGTCATTTTCGTAGGCTTGTCTGATGATGCTGCGCCACGATTCAACAAAACATGGATTCATTGACTCTTTTTCCCTGTCGGGAAACTCAAAAATCTTGGGCATGGTAAACAGGAAACGGGTGTTCAAGCCACTGACCATGTATTGTGGATTCCCGAATGTCGGTGCCAACAATGCAGGCTGTATATCACCAAGGATGCACATAAATGCGTCTGTTATGACTATAGGCTTTTCGTCTCCCTTCCGATTGATATAGATGTCATCATAATCAAACAATCTCAGAAGTTTATCAACGTAGCCTCCTTTATTATAACGTTCCTGATCATCCATAAAGCCCTTGAATTCGGGATAGTGACCTGCGATCCCGGTAGAAGTGCTTTGGAAAATTTTGTTTCGGGCCTCATCCGTAGTATCGCTGACAAGAATCTGGTTAAAAATGGGAGGATTGCTCTCGTCCCGATCTTTGTCTGCTTTCCATACTCGGTATTCCGCATCAAAAACTTGATAGTTTTTTCGATTGATCTCACGCAAGGGC
>JAFYJP010000220.1 GCA_017538085.1 Bacteroidales bacterium
GGTTGGTCAGCCCATACTGGGAACGCAGACGCATACCGGTACCAGACTGCACCACGCCTTTCATGAGCTCAATCATAAGATAGGCTGTCTGCTCATCAATAGCCTCTTCCTGACGTGCCACAAAACTTTCAATCAGATTGTCATCCATGTCGCAAATCTTTGTGATGAAGACTGGTTCAATGTAAACGCCCTTGCTTGCGAAAGTGTTCATGGCTCCGACCATTTCCATCAGAGATATGTCAGCAGTTCCGAGTGCAATGGAATAAACAGGCGGAATATCGGCTGTAATGCCCATTTTATGCGCCATAGCTATAACCGGTTCCGGTCCGTAACGTTTTATGAGAGCCGCAGAAATCCAGTTGTTTGACTGTGCAAGAGCCCATTTAAGGGTCACCTCCTCGCCTATTCTCGACTTGCTGTCATTGCGTGGCTCCCAGGTTTTACTTCCAGGTACATCGATGCTGACCTGAATGTTTGGCAACGTGCTGCATGGTGTAAATTCACCTTCTTGCATGGCAAGGGTATATAGAATAGGTTTGAATGTAGAACCGACCTGACGCTGCATCTGCGTAACATTGTCATACTGGAAATAGTTATAATCAGGCCCGCAGGCATACGCCTTCACATATCCTGTACCAGGTTCGACCGATACAAGGCCTGTCCGCAGAAACATCTTGAAATATCGTATGGAATCCCACGGCGTCATGACCGTATCGATATTTCCGCGCAAGGAGTAAACGGTCATTGGGACTTCCGTATGAAATACCTTTTCAATTGAATCATTGCTACAGCCGTTATCACGCATGGACCTGTACCTGTCACTGCGTTTCATGGCAGCAGTCATCAGCTTTGAAATGCCCTTTTCAGCCTCGGAAGCAGGAAACACAAACGGAGCGTTCTTGTCACCTTTCCACTGTTTGTCAAAAGCAGGCTGCAACGTTTCATTGACATATTCTTCAATAGCCTCCTCGGCATATTTCTGGTATCTTGAATCAATGGTGACATAAATCTTCAGTCCATCAGAATAAAGATTATAATTGCTTCCGTCAGACTTGTAATGGGTCTTGCACCATTCGGTCATCTTTCTGCGTATCATTTCGCGGAAATGCTTGGCAATACCGGTAGTATGATCCTGACGTCTGAAATGAGTCATGTCAATAGGAATCTGCGATATTGAATCGTATTCCATACCAGAGAGGTAAGAATTTTTCTTCATCTGCTTCAGAACGGTGTTTCGCCGCGCAGTTGCCCTTTCAGTGTTAGTTCGAGGATTATACGATGACGGGGCTTTGAGCATTCCGACAAGAAGCGCTGATTCCTCAACATTCAGGTCAATCGGCTCCTTATCGAAATAGATATTGGAAGCAGCCTTGATTCCGTATGCATTGTTACCGAAAAACATAGTGTTGAAATACATGGCAATGATTTCATCTTTACTGTAATTGTGCTCAAGTTTCACGGCAACAACCCATTCCTTGAATTTCACAAGAATAAGCTGAAGTTTGTTGATATTTTCACGCGGAAACAAGTTTTTTGCAAGCTGCTGGGTAATTGTACTGCCGCCACCTCTGCTGTTGCCCGTAATCAAACCAAACACAACACGCCCCAACGACTTGAAATCAATGCCGCAATGCTCGCGGAAACGTTCATCTTCGGTGGAAATCAGTGCATTGACAAGATTAGGCGAAATTTCTGAATAAGTCACATTGGACCTGTTCTCATAATAAAACTTCCCTATGACGACATTATCCGCTGAAATAATTTCAGTTGCAAGGCTCGATTTTTTGTTTTCCAATTCATCGAACGAAGGCATAAAACCGAGCTTGCCTTTTGAAATCAACATAAATAGCAGGGATACCGATAGTATCCCTACTAATATTATTCCCCAGAACCAGACTGTAAAAGTTCTTAACGGGCTTCTTCCTGATTTACTCATTTATCCCTTTTAAATTGCTTGACAAGTGGTTAACGAGATATTATTCAAATTATTTTACAATAAATTTTCTTACTACAACAGTATTATCATAACTAATAACTGTTAGATAAACACCACGGCTTAAATCGTCAACTGAAATCCTTACCATACTCAAATCACTGCTGTTCAATGATTTGACTATTCTTCCCGACATATCAACTATTTTTATTGCTCCACCAGTTGTAATATCTGAAGAAACAGTAATGTCGGTACTTGCAGGGTTTGGATAAACAGTGAAAGAGCTCGTGATTTCATTGATACCATCGGTATTGAATGTCAAAGTTTCGGAATGTTCCGATTCCTGACCCGCAGCATCAACTGTGGTAACGTAAATGCTGTATTCATTGTACTGTTCAATATCAAGGATTATTTCAGTTCCCTCAACCTGGGCAGTAGGTTCATTGGAATTTACAAATACGTTGAAATGACCGAAATCGTGTATCGCTGGCATATCCCATGAAACAGGAGCATATACGAGTCTTCTGAGGACTTCCCTGTCAACGGTAAGATTTGTCGGTGGGACAGGTACTGTATTTTCAACGTCATAATTTATTACGCCGTAATCAACAGGAGTAAACGTATTGTCATTTTCTGCAGGCCATTTGCCAAACATTGTTGAAGTTGCAGCATCACGGACGAAAAGATACATTCCGCTATTGTTGTTTTCACCAGGATTTATCATCCATGTTTCAGCATCACCGAAAGGCAGAGCAAATTCGATAATCTCATATCCGGTTGACAAAGACGTGGCAATGATTTCTTCTGGAAGATTGATAGTGGTTCCAACACCGCCGTTGGAATGGATTGGACGATAGCGTACCGTACAAGGAGTGCCGTAATACATCCAATAGTTGCCTTCACTGTCATCATCGGCAAAAACACCATCATTGTTATCATCTATGTAGAATGCGACACCATCATTGTTATCGAATTCGGTATCGCAATGGTTTTCACTGCAAACGTAGAGATAA
>JAFYJP010000027.1 GCA_017538085.1 Bacteroidales bacterium
TAATCTGACCATTGGCGACGGTGTGACTTCCATCGGCGACTACGCCTTCGAACAATGCAATGGTTTCACGGGAAACGTGCTGATTCCGAATTCCGTGACATATATCGGCAGCCAGACTTTCAATGGTTGCACTGGCTTCACGGGAGACTTGCTGATTCCGAATTCCGTGACTTTCATTGGCAACTCGGCATTCCAGAACTGCACTGGCTTCACGGGCAACCTGACGCTCGGCAATGCTCTCACTTCGATAAGCAATGGTGCTTTCTACCAATGCACGGGGTTCACAGGCGACTTGGTAATCCCAAATTCCGTGACTTCCATTGGCAACTCGGCATTCCAGAACTGCACTGGTTTCACGGGTGACTTGGTAATCCCGAATTCCATGATTTCCATCTATGACCAGGCTTTCAGTGGTTGCATGGGGTTCACAGGTGACTTGGTAATCCCGAATTCCGTGACTTCCATTGGCTCCCGGGCATTCCAGAACTGCACTGGTTTCACGGGTAATCTGACCATTGGCGATGGCGTAACTTACATCGGCAGCTATGCTTTCTACAACTGCAGCGGCTTCACGGGTGACCTTGTCATCCCAAATTCCGTAACCGCAATTGAACCGTGGACTTATTATTATTGCACTGGCTTCAACGGCGACCTAACCATAGGCAATTCCGTGACCACAATTGGACAAGAAGCTTTCAGAGGTTGCAACGGCTTCACGGGTCGCCTGACCATAGGAAGCGCTGTCGAAACGATTGAACACTGGGCATTCTTCGATTGCGGGAACTTCTCCTCATTGGCAATCCTTCCCACGACACCGCCAGAGTTGGTGGCCAATCCTTTCTATTTGGCTACTTCTCTCTATTCCAAGCCCGCCTATATTCTGTGTGGTACTTTGGAAACCTATCAGACAGCCTATGGTTGGAGCAACTTCACAAATTTTCAAGAGGTTTGCAACACGTTTGAAGTCTATGTAGAGGTTGTAGGCGGAGGTACGGTGAGCGGAGCCGGCGCCTACAATTTCGGCGACATCTGCACCTTGACCGCCACACCTAATCCTGGATTCGTCTTTGACCATTGGGTTTACTCCACCGGCGAGTTGGTTGAAAACAATCCATACAGTTTCATCGTGACCTCAAACGCTTACTTAGGGGCTTTCTTCGAAGCCGAAGTCGGCCTGCATGGTGATGCCAATGGCGACGGAGAGATGAATGCACTTGACATCGTCATCATTGTCAATTATATCTTTGGGGAAACCCCTGATGAATTTTTCTTTGACAACGCCGATGTGAACGGAGACGGAGAAATCAATGCTCTGGATATTGTTGCCATCATTAATCTTATCTTCAGCAAATAACTGTAGAGACAACGCAGCGTTGTCTCTACAGGGTTATTCATTACGTAATGATTCCATCGGATGCGTCCGCACGAACTGATAAAAAACAGACCGAAAACGAACAATCGACTATTGCCAAATGTGAAAAAAGACGTATCTTTGTATTTTGAAATATCATACGGATATGAAAATTCAGCATCGCAAATATCCCATAGGGATACAGACCTTTCAACGAATTATTGAAGAAAGATATGTCTATGTTGACAAAACCGATTTGGTATGGCAACTGGCTAACGGCAGTACCTACACCTTCCTCAGTAGGCCACGTCGTTTCGGCAAGTCGCTGCTGACGACAACGCTAAAGTCGTACTTCGAAGGCCGTTACGACCTGTTCGAGGGACTCAAAATCATGGAGCTGGAACAGAAATGGCAACAGTATCCCGTCATCCATGTGGATATGAGCATCTGTAAAGGGCAGGAAGGGTCAAAGGAGTTGCGCGACAAGATCATGTTCATGCTTCGCTCGCTGAAAATTGACGGCATCGGTGACGCACAAACGCCAGGAGGGGCATTGATGGGAATGATAAGCGCCCAGTATGAACAGCATGGAAGTCAGGTGGTGGTGCTCATTGACGAGTACGATGCACCGCTGCTGGAGGTGATGCACGAGCACGAGAACCTTGACGCCATGCGCAAGGTGATGCAAGAGTTCTACCAGCCGCTGAAGGCCTGCGAGGCAATGATACGATTCTGTTTCATCACCGGAATCACCAAATTCAGCCAACTCAGCATCTTCTCCACGCTCAACAACATCAAGAATGTCTCCATGATTCCGCAATACTCCACCATCTGCGGCATCACGGAGACGGAGCTGACCACCGTGCTGAGCTATGATATTGACATGTTATCCAAGAAATACGAATGTCCACACGAAGAGATGCATCGGATGCTGAAAGAACGGTACGATGGCTACCATTTCTCCGAGGGTTCCGAGGAGGTATATAACCCGTACAGCCTCTTCAACTGCTTCGATGAAAAAATATTAAAAAACTTTTGGTTTGAAAGCGGCACGCCGACGTTCCTCTTCAACCAGATAAAACGGTTTGGTACCGATATCACACAGATGGACGACATAAGGGCTTCAGAATCGGCGTTTTATCAATCCACCGAAAATCTTAACGATGCACTTCCACTTCTATACCAAGCAGGTTATCTAACCATAAAAAATTATGACCGGGACGAGGATGTTTACGTTCTTAAAGTGCCGAATTCCGAGGTGCGCATAGGCTTCACAGAAGGTTTGCTGCCAAACTACAGTGGTATGCGTAGTGACGATGTAAAGCAAGGATGTGCCTACAAAATGTGGAAATGCCTTAGGACTGGCGACATCGACCAGGCCATACGCGAACTGAAGGCTTTCCTTGCCGGGGTGCCATATATCGAGGGCTTCAAGCAGAAACTCAGCGAGGCAGCCACCAAGGAGGGATTCTACGAATACACCTTCTACCTCATCCTCTCGATGCTCAACGTTTACGTGCAGACACAGGTACGTTGCAGCACTGGGCGTATGGATATGATTGTTTACGCCACCGACACTATTTACATCTTCGAATTCAAGGTGAAAAGCACCGCAGAAAGAGCCCTACGGCAGATTAATGCGAAAGACTATGCTGCCCAGTTTGCCACCGACTCCCGCAAACTCGTAAAAGTCGGCATCAATTTCGACATCGACACCTGGAATATCGAGGATTGGAAAATCATCTGAGGTTGGTTCTCAAGTTTTCATTCGTTATCCCCGACCTGATTTGGGAGTGGTAGTCCACAAATTCAACCGAGCAATTTATTGCTTGAAAAAGGAAAAATTAACCCTTGAATAAACCCTATGATCATAACAAAGCGGGTCAGCCTCAAAATGGCATTCCTTGGGATGCTCAAGAATGAAGATACCGCCTTCGTTAAGAATACCCTTCTCGAACACCAGACCCGGTATCTTTGAAATGTCAGGATTGTCGTATGGCGGATCCGCAAAAATCAAATCGAATTTTGCCTTGCTCTGGTCAAGAAACTTGAAAACATCTGCCTTCATTGCCAGAAGTCCTGACATCTCAAATTTTTTGGCAGTCTCCTTGATGAATTTTATGCAGTCCAAATTATTGTCAATTGCCAGAACATACGGACAGCCTCGCGAAATCAGTTCAAGCGAAATGTTACCCACCCCCGCGAACAAATCCAACGCTCTCGTGGACTCATAATCAACAGTGTTGGTGAGTATATTGAACAGAGCCTCCTTTGCCATATCGGTAGTCGGTCTCACAGGCAGATTGGTCGGAGGCACAATCCGGCGACCTCTATAATAACCGCTTATAATTCTCATCTTTCAAAATTAATTGTTTTTACAAAATCCCCAATATCAGGAAGTTCCATGTCAGATTCAAGATAAACAGGGACAATGGAATTGTCGAATCCGAAATTATAATATGCTCTCAAGAGAAAATATTCGGCATCTTTCACATTGACGAAACGGAAAGTGTTTGCCATTGCGAATTTTGTTGATTTATAGACAACCACCTCAAGGACATTTTTCTTTATCCTTGCAAAAACAGCATTCATCAACTCCCTGCCCTTTTCATCGCACCTGTCGATGAGCAACGATATGCCTGGTGTAAACTGAGCCTGAGGAAAGATGTTTTCCAAAAGGTCGATGAAAGCCTTGTCGTAAGCGAATATGACGTACATCTGGAGAGAATCGACCAAAGAGTAGAACACACCCTCCTTGCTGTCTGGTTCACCGAGATTGAACGTATAATATTTGTTGACCATATCAACGGAGAAAAACTCGCTTGGAACAAAGGTGTATCTCTCAACGTTGAGTATCAGTTCCTCTTCACCGAATTCATTTCTCAGATAAGGATATGACATCAATGACTCTTCAAAAGAAAGCTGATAGGAAGAATTCTTTTTGAAGGCAATAAACTGACTCTCATAGAGAGCGGAGCCGTCATTCAGATCCGACACTATAAAAGAATATCCGTCCTTTGAAAAAAAGACGGATATTTTACATTCGGAATATGGTTTGCTGAAAGGCAGATTATTCCCAGTTTCCATCAGTTGAAGGTTCTTCCATTGAGCCAACCATCAGTCCTGGGAACTTATCATTGACTGTCAGTTTTGCATCTTCGTTAATAATGGACTGTTCATCCATACCGAGAAGGATCTGAGTATTGAGAGCAGAGCATTGGAATACTGGTATTTGGATTTTACTCTTCTCAACATAACCGGCTTCAAGTTTGAATATCTGACCTCCTGAGTGAGGAATATATTTCATATTGTCAGGATTGAAATCAGCGCGGTTCTTGAAGATTGTATCGATTACACTAACCATACCTATTGTGTCAAGAATACTTCTTCTGAAAGTGGTGTCCGTAGGATCTGGAACCATCTTGACTATGTAAAGGTCACCGGTTTTCACGAAATTGATAAGTGAATCAAAATCAGCAGTATAATGTTTGTTGATTGTACGGTAAGCACCTTCTGCATCTCTGATATCTTTCAGACGCTGGATAGTGTTTTCATAACGGAAATTCTTCTCATTCTGGAATTTAACAGGTGCCATGACACTGCGGAAAATGAGGATGATCAAGCCTACTATTACTAAGGCAAGGATAATTTCAATAAGAGCTCTAACTGTCTTGTTCATATTTATTAATAATTAAATGCAATTTTATGACCTGCAAAGGTACAATTTTTTTTGATAGTTTTTTAAGAAAACAAAAAAATAAAATATCAACAATTGTCAATATTTAAATTTCAAATTTCCAATTATTTATATCAATCATTTCCGGAGCAGTCCCAGTACAGTTGAAACAGAACATCATTTCACCGTTTGTAACCAGCAGATAATCGGCTCTCAGAGTCATGTTATATCTGACAATCTGGTCAATCACATCTTCTGACAGTTTGACGGACGGTGCCTTGCATTCGGCAATCAGCACCGTATGTGCATTCCTATTAAAAACAATTATGTCAGGTCGTTTGGCAAGCCCATTGACAATGATTTTCTTTTCAACACCCATAAGGGAGAAGGGGACATGCTTTATTTCGTGGAAATAGCTTATAAGTCGCTGGCGGACTTCCTCTTCTGGAGTCAGTGCGACGAATAATCTGCGGACTGGGTCAAAAACCTCCTGTTTCCCTTGTTCATTTATTCTGACCTTCATGACTTCAAATCAAATGTCACAATGCCAGACCGCCTTCGGAAGTCTCCTTGTAAAGTGATGGCAAATCGTGTCCAGTAGCCATCATCACCTTGACAACCCTATCGAAACTTATCATGTGTTGGCCGTCGGTTGTGAGTGCATACATTGCGGCATCAACGGCGCGGCATGCGGCGAAAGCATTGCGTTCTATGCAAGGCACCTGAACCAGTCCGCATACCGGGTCACATGTAAGTCCGAGGTGGTGTTCAAGTCCCATTTCGGCTGCATATTCGATTTGGTGAGCCGAGCCGCCGAGCAGTTGGGCTGCAGCACCGGAAGCCATGGAGCAGGCAGAGCCGACTTCACCCTGGCACCCCACTTCCGCACCGCTTATCGATGCATTTGTCTTAATCAGATTACCTATGAGACCTGCAGTGGCAATAGCATGAAGTATCTTCTTCTCACCTGCATTATAATAGTTGGCGTATGTTTGAAGTACGGCAGGCAGGATGCCGCAAGAGCCGCATGTCGGTGCGGTAACCACTTCGTGGCAACTTGCATTTTCTTCAGCCACAGCAAAAGCGTAAACCATAGCCGAATAACGTCTTTTAATTGAGTAGTCCATTCCTGCAAGTTTGCTGTGGACAGTGGAAGCCCTGCGCGGCAGCTTGATGCAGCCTGGCAAAGTGCTTTCATGCTCCAACCCATCCTTGATTGACTGCTGCATCTTTTCCCATACGACATGAAGATAATCCCATATATCCTCACCTTCGCATTCATTGACATACTCCCATAATCTCATTGAGCCCAGATAGTCAAGTATGTCTTTCATAGTTGACAAAGGATAAACCATCCTGTCGTCCTTACGTTTGCCATCAACGGAAATGTCACCGCCACCGATACTGAAATATTTCTGGCTTCGAATAAGCGAGCCATCGGCGTGACAGGCATAAAACTCCATTCCATTGGGGTGTTCAGGCAGGAAAACATCCGGCTGCCATTCAATCTCAATATCCTTTGTTGAAAATTTTTTCCTTATGGCCACATCGGTAAAGTGGCCTTTCCCAGTAGCTGCAAGACTCCCATACAGAATCACCTTGTATTTTTCAGCATCAGGGACAAGTTTGAGGAACTCTTCGGCCGCCTTTGCCGGTCCCATCGTATGTGAACTTGAAGGGCCGAAACCTATTTTGAAAATTTCCTTTATCGAATTCATTCGTTTGATGAGTTATTATTTTCCGACTGCAAAATTAATATATTTCGTTAACTTATTTTTATATACTTTATTCAAAAAAATATTATTTTTGCAGTTTTGAATTGATAGGAATTTATTTACTAAAAATATTAATAATCAAAGTTTTAATCAAATCAATTATGAAAAAAATTTACGTATTGTTATTAGTTGCTTTATGTTTGATAGCAACATCTTGTGGAAACAAAAAGAAAAACGCCGAACCAGTTTCACAACCGACAGAACAGATGGAGCAGCCAAAATGCCATCACATGGAAATGCCTGAAGCAAAGCAGATCCATGATATTTTCGATTCATGGGAGACAAAGACTGATGCAGAAAAATCAGCTGCAATAGCAGAGGCAAAGAAGATTGCTGATGATTTCATCGCAAAGAAAGATGAGATGAAACCGGAATGTGATAAGGAAGGTAAACCAGAATGCAAACATGAATGTAATCATGAAGGCAAACCAGAATGCAATCATGAAGGCAAGCCAGAACTTACAGAAGAACAGATAGAGGCCATGAAGGCTGAAATGGCAACCAAGAAAGCAGAATTTGACCAGAAATGGGCTGATTTTTCAACTCTCACATTAGATGAGCAGAAGGCTCTCATTGAAAGTCTTTTCCAATGCAAAGGTCACTGCTGCAAGGGCGGCGAGGAAAAAGGTGGCGAATGCTGCAAAGGCGGTGAAAAGCCAGTTGAAAAAAAATAATTTTCAAACATTAATCTAATAATAAGGTCGCTAATTTTAGCGGCCTTATTTATTTTATAACCAAAAATAATTGTATCTTTGCAAATATTGTGTTATTGAACGATTAATAATATAAAACATTAAGTAACAATAATTTAATTATGGCAGAAAAGAAATTTATGACATGTGACGGTAACCAGGCAGCAGCCCATGTTGCTTACATGTTCAGTGAAGTTGCCGCCATTTATCCTATCACTCCGTCATCACCGATGGCAGAGTATATCGACGAATGGGCAGCAAAAGGTCAGAAAAATATCTTCGGCGACACTGTGAAAGTCGTTGAAATGCAGTCAGAAGCAGGTGCAGCAGGCGCTGTACACGGCTCATTGCAGGCTGGTGCTCTCACCACAACCTACACAGCATCACAGGGATTGCTCCTTATGATCCCTAACATGTACAAAATCGCCGGCGAGTTGCTTCCAGGCGTGTTCCACGTATCAGCACGTGCTTTGGCAGCACAGGCATTGTCAATTTTCGGCGACCATGCCGATGTAATGAGCACACGCCAGACAGGTTTCGCAATGTTGGCAACAAGCTCAGTGCAGGAAATCATGGACCTCGCTCCAGTGGCACACCTTGCAGCAATCGAAGGCCGCGTGCCGTTCGTGCACTTCTTCGACGGTTTCCGTACATCCCACGAAATCCAGAAGGTTGAGGCAGCTGACATGGAGAAACTCCGTAAGCTCGTCAACTACAAGGCTTTGAAGGCTTATCGTGACAGAGCTCTTAATCCAGAGCACCCTGTGACACGCGGTACAGCTCAGAACCCTGACATCTACTTCCAGACAAGAGAGTTGCAGAACAAATACTACGACGCTCTTCCTGATATCGTGGCAAAATATATGAAACAGATGAGCAAGATCACAGGTCGTGAATATGCTCCATTCGTATATTACGGTGCACCAGACGCAACAGACGTCATCATCGCTATGGGTTCAGTCAACGACGTCATCAAGACCGTCATCGACAAGGAGAACAAAGCAGGCAAGAAACTCGGCCTCGTGACAGTTCACCTCTATCGTCCATTCAGCGTGAAATATCTCGGTGCTGTGCTTCCTGAAACAATCAAGCGTATCTGCGTGCTCGACCGCACAAAAGAGCCAGGCGCAAACGGCGATCCTCTGTACCTCGATGTTGTCGAAGCATTTGCAAACTGCAAAGACATCCCTGCAGAGAACAAGCCTATGATTATCGGTGGCCGTTATGGTCTCTCTTCAAAGGATACAACACCAGCTCAAATCCTTGCTGTTTACAAGAACCTTGCTTCAGACAAACCGATGAACCAGTTCACCGTCGGTATCAAAGACGACGTGACACACCGTTCACTCAAGGTCGGTAAAGAGATTTCTATCCTTCCAAAGGGTACATTCGAAGCCAAATTCTACGGCCTCGGCGCTGATGGTACTGTGGGTGCTAACAAGAACTCCATCAAGATTATCGGTGACAACACCAATAAGTACAGCCAGGCTTACTTCGACTACGACTCAAAGAAATCAGGCGGTTACACCTGCTCACACCTCCGTTTCGGCGACCAGCCAATTTTGGCTCCTTATCTCGTCGGCACACCTGACTTCGTGGCAGTACACGTTCCGTCATATCTTAAGAAATACGACTGCCTCCGCGGTTTGAAGAAGAATGGAACATTCCTCTACAACTCGCCATGGAGCGTTGCTGAGACAAAGAAGCATCTTCCTGACTATGTGAAGAAATATCTCGCTCTCAACAATATTAATATGTACATCATCGACGCTACTAAGATTGCAGCTGAAATTGGTTTGGGCAACCGTACCAACACCATCCTCCAGAGCGCATTCTTCAAGATTTCAGGCGTTATCCCTTACGACCTCGCAGTAGAACAGATGAAGAAGTTCATCGTGAAGAGCTACGGCAAGAAAGGTGAAGACGTTGTCAACATGAACTACGCAGCCGTTGACCGCGGTGGTGAAATCCAGAAAGTTGAAATCCCATCCGAATGGGCAGAACTCGACTGCACAACCGACTTCGTTTTCGAGCACAACGCCGATGATCCTGAATTCATCAACAAGGTGATGCGTCCGATGGTCGCACAATGCGGTAACGACCTCCCATTGAGCGCGTTCAAAGACATCGTTGACGGCACATTCCCGGCAGGTACAACAGCCTACGAGAAACGTGGCGTCGCTACCGTCGTTCCTGAGTGGAACCCAGCAAACTGTATCCAATGTAACCAGTGCGCATTAGTCTGCCCTCACGCAGCAATCCGCCCGGTAGTTATGACAGATGCAGAGATGAAGAAAGCTCCGAAGGGCATGAAGTCAATAGATATGAAGGCTCCGAAGGAATTGGCAGGCATGCACTTCAGAATGCAGGTTTCAGTCATGGACTGCACAGGATGCGGCAACTGCGCCGACGTCTGCCCTGCTAAGGAAAAAGCATTGGTTATGAAACCGTTCGAAAGCCAGCTTGACGAAGCCAAGAACTGGGACTACGGTCAGAAGAAAGTCACCTACAAAGACAACCTCATCGACAAATACGCCAGCACTAAGAACAGTCAGTTCGCACAGCCGTTATTCGAATTCTCGGGCGCCTGCGCAGGCTGCGGTGAGACACCTTATATTAAGACCATCACACAGCTCTTCGGTGAGAGAATGCTCGTCGCCAACGCAACAGGTTGCTCGTCAATCTACGGCGGTTCGGCACCTGCAACACCTTACTGCAAGAACAATCGTTCAGGCAAGGGCGTGGCATGGGCTAACTCTTTGTTCGAAGACAACGCTGAGTTCGGTCTCGGTATGGCAACAGCCACACGTAAGCTCCGCGACCGCATCGAGCTCATCATGAAAGACGCTATCGCCAACTGCAAGTGCTGCAGCGACGACCTCAAGAAGTTGTTCCAGGCTTGGATCGACAACCGTGAAGACGGCATCAAGACAGCTGAATTAGCTGACAAGATCGTTGCCGGTTGCGAGAAATGCGGCTGCGACAAGTGCATGCAGATCCTCGACCTCAAAGATCATCTCGTGAAGAAGTCACAGTGGATCTTCGGTGGTGACGGTTGGGCATACGATATCGGATTCGGCGGCTTAGACCACGTGTTGGCATCAGGCGAAGACGTCAACGTCCTCGTCCTCGACACTGAGGTTTACTCGAACACAGGCGGTCAGTCATCAAAGGCTACACCAGCCGGCGCTGTCGCCAAGTTCGCTGCATCAGGTAAGAAGGTTCGCAAGAAAGACCTCGGCATGATTGCCAAGAGCTACGGCTACGTCTATGTGGCACAGGTGGCAATGGGTTCATCACAAGCCCAGTATTTCAAGGCAATCAAGGAAGCTGAAGCTTATCCGGGACCATCACTCATCATCTGCTACGCTCCATGTATCAACCATGGTATCAAGATTGGTATGGGTCACTCACAGATGGAAGAGAAACTCGCCGTCGATTGCGGTTACTGGCACCTCTGGCGCTTCAACCCAGCTGAGGAAGAAGCAGGTCAGAACGGTTTCCACCTCGACTCGAAAGAGCCTGACTGGAGCAAGTTCCAGAACTTCATCATGGGCGAAGTCCGTTACAACTCACTTCTCAAGACCTTCCCAGAAGA
>JAFYJP010000001.1 GCA_017538085.1 Bacteroidales bacterium
AGATTGCCGACTATATGCGAAAGATGGGCTTCGAACTGCGCAATCCTCGCAACTGGACATACTCCACCCCAGACATCTACCTCAGCGATATGCACGATGAAAACGTCCTCCAATCCCCATCGGGTACAATCTTCGTGGTCGATTGCGACATTCGTATCAACACCCCCGAACTGCGAGCCGGTGGAACTCGGACGTTGACGACAGAGGTCGAGTTGTTATAAGTATATTAGCGTGGAACGCACTGCCCAGCAGAATCAACCGTAGTAACGGTAGCCGCGGCGGCTGCCCATGTAGTAGTCGGGCGAATCGAAGAACCACGCGCGGTACGGATAGCCCGTGTAGAGCGAACACGACCAATAGTAGCCGTAAGACCCAACGTAGATGAGATTGCCACCCCAACGGTAGCCCACAGCGGGCAGGAAGAGACTGTTACCGTTAGGAGCGGTGAACAAACGCCCATTCACGCCATTCTGCGTAGTCCAAATGTTGGTCGTGTTCTGGTGCAGGACCTGCCGCTGGAGGAGATTTCATCGGAAAGAAGAAATCCGGTGCTGGCTGACGTGATGGCTCAGCTGGATCTGATGGAGAAACGAGGCAGTGGCTTGAGGCGCATCATGAACGAAACCAGAGCCCTGGACGGCTACAAGGATGAGTTGAAGCCTGCATTCAGGTCAACCACCAGCCAGTTTATTACCATTATTTATTCGACACAGTATGAGAGTGGCGAATTAAATGGTCAATTAAATGGTCAATTAAATGGTCAATTAAATGATAGCCAAAAAGAGACGCTTGAATACATCATTCAACATCAAGGTTGTAATACGACGGCTATAGCCAATGGATTGGACAAACCTTTCCGCACCATAGACAAACATGTGAGTGTACTGCTGAAGCAAAAACTAATCGAGCGTCGTGGCAGCAAAAAAACTGGAGGGTATTATCCGCTTGTCACCAAGTAATCCTTCACAGCAGACTGCAAATACAGCTAAGAGCAATCAATAGAATAGTAATTGAAAACGATATTATTGCTGTCTGCTAATATTTTGCAAACATCGGCTGCCACAGTAGGGCCGCACCGCGCGCGTCCGCAAACGGTTTTGCAGTGTTATGCGGACACATTCAATGCGTCTCTACATGGGTAAAACCAATACCATCAAAACAATCCGAAGAAACCAGATGACATGGGTGTAGAGACGCAAAATTTTGCGTCTCTACAATATAGGACGTGTGCATTTGCAATGTGCCAGCAACATATACGAACCCCGTATGGGTGACACAATTTATGCACCATGGAAACGGTATTCCTGACCGATTTTGCTGGTAAGTTTTGTAAAGAGAATTTCAAGAAGATCCTTTGAAACGTCGAGAGCGTGCATGAGGAGTTTGTCGGAGAATTCCTGAAGCATTTCCATAGCACGGATTGGCTGGTTGTTATCATACAGACGCTGGAATTCGATTTCCATTTCAGCCTGACGCTGGTCATTCTCACGCTCAAGTTGACCATATATCTCCTTGATAATTGGAGCGCAATTGTTGTAATCCAACATGCCAAGCACCATAACCTTGCGGAAAGTCCAATAAGCGGAATCCGAAGTTGAATATGTCTCACCAATCATATAAGGTTCAGGATAATCTGTAACCCCCTGATATAAAGGCAGGAACAGTCCCAAGTCAGCCATACCCATTGCCATATAGTCCAGACAGCCGATTTCCTTTGGCAGCCAAGGTCTTACCTGCAGAATATGAGTGTTGATAGTTCTGAAGATGGAGACAGGACGATAAGGCTCCTTAGGATTTGAATGGAGATACGGATCATGTTGGGTACCATCGTAATGGTAACGGAAAGCATTACGTATATCACTTACAGTCAGCAACTTGTCAGCAGTCTGATAAACCGGGAAATCATTCACCTTCACATTGGTCTTCACTGAAGGTGTAAACAGTTTCTGCAAAGCCCATACACGTGGATAGTTGTAAGTTTTGTCATTATCACTTTCAAGGCTGTAGGCTGTATGGAAGTCGAAATTGTCCTCGGTACACAGTCCGTTTTTGACGGCAAATTCGATTAAGTCTTTAGAAGCCAAATAATTGTGTTTATCCTTAGGTTCATATTTGCGGTAACGGCTTTGATTGCCTGACACGAAATATTTATCTTCAGGCATGCGGCACGCGAGCCAGCGATGTCCGCCTGCATTTTCGAGATACCATGTTTCCTTCTGGTCCATGAAAGCTATACCGAAACCTTCGGCGCTGCCGTATTTTTCAATGAGAGCACCAAGGCGTTTCACACCGTTGCGGGCACTATCAATGTAAGGCAGAACGATATTGAAGATACAGTTTTCTGCCACACCGTCTTCAACGTAAGGGTCAATTGCGAGGACTTTCTCGTTGGAAAAGATAGTCTCTGTGGCACTCATTCCCACACCAAGTTCATTGAAACCGGCTTCTCCCCAGTGACCTGGAAGATAAGGTCTTTCGAGAGCGGAATAAGCCAATCTGACCTTTGGCAAATCATCGCAATAGAAAGGGCTGTCGAAAGCCTCAAATTCATTTGGACCGTTTTCTTCGTGAGGATAATACATCAAAGTTGTTGCCTTATATTCCTTAGCGTCATCGGAACGTGCATAGATACGTGAGCCGTCGGCCATCATCTTGCTGCCGACCATAATTGTTGTGCAGGCGCTTTCCTGCTCATTTTTCGAATATTTCTTCATAGTATTGGATTGATAAAAATGATTTCAGAATATTAAAGTTCAAAGGTATAAAAAATTTAATTAAAGGAAAAGATATTTTGCAATGAAAAGGGCGGTGAAAATCCACATGGCGGGACTGATTTTTTTGAACTTGCCGCACAGTGCGTTTATCACCACGTATGAAATCATACCTATTAGAATACCATCACTTATACTGTAAGCGAACGGCATCAAAATAATAGTTAAAAAGGCGGGGATTGACTCCGAAAAGTCATTAAGGTCAAGTTTTTTGATGGGGTCCAACATCATCAGTCCCACTATAACGAGTGCTGCGGTAGTGGCTGAACTTGGAATGC
>JAFYJP010000028.1 GCA_017538085.1 Bacteroidales bacterium
ATATAAAGGTGTAAAACAAGCATTGGCGGAATGCAGAATCGGCAATCCGACCGCCAAAGGCGTGGCTCATGCCATTTCATACCTCAGACAGAACAAGCTGCCCGACTACCACAAAATCGGCAGTGCCGGCAGTTTCTTCAAGAATCCTATTGTCGTTTATGAAGACTACAAGGACATCATAGGAAAATACAATCTGACGACATATCCTGTCAATGAGGAGGTTTGCAAACTGTCGGCGGCACAGCTTATCGAACTTGCAGGTTTCAAAGGGAGACGTAACGGTGATGCCGGGGTTTACAGCAAACACTCGCTTATATTGTGCAATTACGGCAATGCGACAGGAGAAGATGTTTTCCAGCTTGCATTACAGATAGTTGAGCAAGTCAATTATATGTTTGGGATAAAACTCACCCCGGAAGTGATAGTATGGTAAAAACTAAATCAAATGGTAACTAACGAACAAATAAACAATATATTAAAACAAGAGGCAGTTCCAGCGCTCGGATGTACGGAGCCGGTCGCTTGTGCTTTTGCATGTGCAAAGTCTAAGGAAATTCTCGGTGCCGTTCCTGAGAAAATAACAGTTGAAGTAAGCGGAAACATTCTTAAAAACGGAATGGGAGTCGGCATCCCGGGCACGGGGATGACAGGTCTTCCAATAGCTGCGGCATTAGGTGCAGTCTGCGGAAAGACGGAATACGGTCTTGAAGTTCTTAAAAATGTCACCAAAGGCGATAATCTGGAGAAAGCCAAGAAGATGCTCAGCGACAATGCTGTACACATCGCATTATGCAAAAATGCACCTGACATCCTCTATTCCAAGGCGACCTGCACTCACGACAAGGATTCCGTGACTGTGGAAATTCAAAAATCACATACCAACATCGTTAGAATCACAAAAAACAACGAAGTGATTTTCAAAAAGGAAATTGTCAGCGAATCAGACAATGATGAAGTCCGTGCCGAAACTACAATCAGAAGAATTTGGGATTTCGTCCATGAAATTGACATAAAAGAGATTGAATTTCTGTTGGAAGGTGCCGAAATGAACCGCGAAATATCAAATGCAGGCATCAAGAACGCATACGGATATCAGATTGGAAGAACTATGCTGAAGGGTTCTGACAAAGGACTTGTCGATGAAGGACTACTGAACAAGGCACTGATAATGGCCACAGCTGCATCCGATGCAAGGATGGACGGATGTCCAAAGCCGGTTATGACCAACTCAGGGAGTGGCAATCAGGGCATCACAGTATATCTGCCTGTAGTTGCTGCCGCCGACCACCTCGGCTCATCGCAGGAACAATTGGCGCGAGCACTGGCACTCAGCAACTTGGTGGCATGTCACATTCATTTCTTCGTGGGACACCTGTCGGCTTTGTGCGGCATAAGCATAGCCGCAACCGGTGCAGCATGCGGGATCACCTACCTCATGGGCGGTGACTACAATAAGATTTTAAACGCCATAAAGACCATGACTTCCGATTTGACTGGAATGATATGCGATGGTGCGAAGAAAGGCTGTGCGCTGAAAGTGTATTCTGGCGTTTCAGCTGCAGTTCAGGCTGCCATGCTCTCAATGAACGACATCATCACCGCCAACGATGGCATTGTGGAAGACGACATCGAAACAACAATCAAGAACATCGGCAAAATAGGTTCAAAAGGAATGGAAAACACCGACAAGATGATAATCGACATCATGCGCTGCAAGACGGAATAGCATTAATGCAAGAATTTCCGCTCATAAACAGTCGTGTTTCCGCACTTGTCTGTCACTTCAATTTTCAGTAAATTAGTGCCTTTTACAGCATGAGAGTCAAAATCGTATATCAGCACATCGTTTTTGGCATCATAATCCATGATTATCCAGTCGCCGTTCAACGTAGGAAAATATTTGGAGATGCCTGACTTGTCATCTTTGATTATCACTCTCAACTGTCTGACGCCGGTAAGGTCTGCCACAGCATCATCCTTTAACTTGCCACATGAAACCGAAGGCTTTTCAGTGTCTGCCATTACTGCAAAGTTACCAAAACCATAGACTGAAAAGTTAATCCATCCATCAGCAACCTTTCCAATAATCGGGGACCAGCCTGTGCTGGTTTCGGACCCCACATAAAGCTGTTCGGGCTTATAAGCGTTTGTTTTCGCAGGGTCAAGTTTTATTGAGACAGAAATCTTTTTAAATGATGCAAGTGTCTTGTCTCCAATATGATATACTGGCGAAAGCAATCTTTCATCCTTCGAATTGGTGGTATAGACATCAAAGTCAATATTATCGAAGAGCGCATATCTGTCGGTCGAAACCTTGAGATAATCTGTTTCAAGCTTATTGCTTTCATAGAATTTGAAATGGTATTCACTGTCATCATTTATGACTGGGTGTTCTCCTTCATCCCTTCTGATTTTAAACTCCACTTTCGATGTGTTGTCATAGCAATCACTGACAACGAAAGTCACCGTATGCACTTTATTGTCGGTAATCTGCACCAGTCCGTCATGTCCGGTAGGTTTCAGCAGCATGGAATTGTTATTCGGTTCAAAATACGTTTTATAGTATCTCGTTTTCTTGGTCTGATATGTAGGATAGTCGATTATACTGTTCACACATCTTCCCTGATAAAATGAAGTCGAGTCAGTCTGATAATGGAAAATCAAGTCGGAATCAAAATAGCATTTCACAAAATAGATACCATTACGGTTGTTAATTTTGTCCATAAGGTCAAATGTTCTCACCCCGAAATAAACCTTGTCCTGAACCAGAATAGTCGAGGTATCGGCAAGGCTGTGCTTATTGCAGTCGCCGCTGACGTCTCTGAACAGAGGCTTATTGTATCCATTGACGAAAGATTTCCCATTATATGGAAAAACGGCTATGCTGTTGATGCATGGGCATCTGCCATCATTTACATTCAGGAAATTGAATTTCAAAGGATTGACAGGATATTCAGTATCAGTTTCACGTATTTCGAAATGCAGATGCGGACCGCCAGAGCCGCCGGAATTACCCGAAAGAGCGATAAAATCTCCCTGATTCACAACAAATTGGTCAGGTTTAAGTGAAATGTCAATAGCAAAACTTTTCTTTGAAAACTGGACATCTCTGACATATTGGGCAATATCCTTCCTGAAGGACTGCAGGTGGCCATAGACTGTAGTATAGCCGTTTGGATGAGCGATGTAGAGGGCTTTTCCGTAACCAGTGGGACTGACTACAATTCTTGCCACATAACCTGAAGCGGCGGAATATACTCTTTTCCCTTCCACCCCATCGGTCTTGATGTCAACTCCGGTGTGGAAGTGTCCGGCACGCAATTCGCCGAAAGTTCCGGATAAAAACGATTGCCCCTCAACAGGAGGCTGGAAATCAACCTTCTGCTGAGCGGCAATGTATCCGAAACTCAGCAACAGGCAAAAGAAAAGCAGAATTCTTTTTACCATAGTCGATGAGTCAATATGATATTATTTCCAGAAAGGAGTTTTAGTGACTTTTGCCTTGAGTTGTTTGCCTCTGATATTGATGAACACTTCGTTTCCGAATTTGCAGTAAGGTTCGTCGATATATGCCATGCCGAGACCTACCTTAAGAGAAGGTGACATGGTTCCCGAGGTCACCTGACCTATAACCTTGCCGTTTTCATCACATACTTCACAATGCTGGCGCGGAATACCTCTTTCTTCCAGTACAAAGCCTCTCAGACGTCTCTTTACGCCATTGGCTTTTAGAGCTTCCATCTTGTCTCTGTCAATAAAATCGTTATTGTCAACATATTTTATAATCCAGCCCAGACCAGCTTCAACAGGACTTGTTGTATCATCGATGTCGTTGCCGTAGAGACAGAAACCTGATTCGAGACGGAGGGTGTCACGAGCACCGAGACCTATCGGTTTAATGCCGTATTCTTCACCGGCTTCGAAAACTGCCTTCCAAATTTTCGGAGCGAACTCATTCTTTGCATATATCTCGCATCCGCCTGAGCCTGTATAACCCGTAGTTGACAGAAAAACATCATCCACTCCTGCGAAAGTCAAAGTTTTGAAAGTATAATAGACCATGTCTTCAATAGGTTCGGAAGTCAGCTTCTGCATTGCCTTAAGAGCTAAAGGACCCTGGATTGCGAGCTGGCAGTATTCGTCTGATGCGTTCACGAGATCCTTACCTGGGACTATATTGAACTCTGCTGCGTGTGATGCGCACCAGTTATAGTCTTTATCTATATTTGCAGCATTTACAACAAGGAAATACAATTCTTCATTAAAGCGATATACCAGAAGGTCGTCAACAATACCGCCTCTGCCATTAGGCAGACATGAATATTGAACTTTTCCGTCAAAAAGGTCATAAACGTTGTTGGTTGTAAGGTGTTGTACGAAGGCGGCTGCATTAGGGCCTTTCACCCAAAATTCGCCCATGTGCGAAACGTCAAACACACCTACTCCTTTACGTACTGTTTCATGTTCGATATTGATGCCCTCGAACTGAACTGGCATCAAGAAACCTGCAAACGGCACCATTCTGCCACCTGCTTTTTCTACCAACTCCTTGAATGCGGTAGTTTTTAATTCAGTGTTTTCCATATCCTATCAATTTATAATTATTAAACTTCAAGATTGCAAAAATAATTATTTCTTATAAAATTTTAAAATTTTTTATCAATTTCCTTTTTCCATTGCTGCAAGCACCTTCTCAAGTTTCATTCCACGAGAGCCCTTCAACAGCACCAAACAGTTTTCCAGGGGATGTTCCGCCAGAAACGCCAATGTCTCATCTGTTGTTTTGAAGGTATTGAAATTCCGGCTAACTGCAGAAAAGTTTTCACCCACGAGATAAACTTCCTTCAGATGCATCTGTCCAAGTTTTTCCACAATACCGGAATGCTCTTTCAGGGTATTCTCGCCAAGTTCGAACATATCACCGAGAATCACGACCTTATTGTCAGCATCTATCTTGCCGAATGAATCTAAAGCTGCAGCCATGCTCGAAGGGTTGGCATTATACGCATCAGAGATGAATGTGACATCCCCACATCTAATCACCTGAGAACGATTATTGGATGAATTGTACGACACAAGGAAATCTTTAATCTGGGTTGTATTCACATCAAAAAAAGCGGCAATGCAGGCAGCGGCAAGCATATTGGTATAATTGTACTGACCATAC
>JAFYJP010000029.1 GCA_017538085.1 Bacteroidales bacterium
GAAGGGCTTATTACCCGTATCGCCAAAGGGGTCTATGTCAAAGCTCGAAAAACTCGCTTCGGCATCTTGTATCCTTCTGCCTTTGAATTGGTCTCGGAGATAGCCAAAAGGGACAAAGCTGTAATCATCCCGACGGGAGCCACCGCTGCAAATCGTCTTGGCTTCTCTACCCAGGTACCAATGAACACAAGTTTCCTGACAACTGGGTCTAGCCGGAAGCTGAAACTTGGCAACCGTACCGTCACCTTAAAACACGGAGCGCCAAAGAATTTTGCCTTTCGTGGCAAGTTGATGCGGGAACTGGTACAGGCGTTGCGCAGCATTGGTGAGAACAACATCTCACAAGAAGACGAACGGCAAATTGCAAAGCTGTTGGCGGAATCACCCGAAAAGAACACCGTAGAACAGGATTTGCTTTTGGCTCCTGTATGGATGAGACAACTCATCAAAAGGAACATGAAAGGGCAAGACAATGAGTAAATGGACAGACTTCTCAGTAGATGAACGTAAAGCAATGATACTGGCGGTCAGCCAGGCAAAGCAAATCGATGAAGCAGCTGCCGAAAAGGATTGGTGGGTGACCGCCGTTCTATATGCCCTGTTTCATACTAGCATAAGCAAATACCTTCTGTTCAAAGGTGGCACGAGCCTCAGCAAGGGCTGGAACATCATAAATCGCTTCAGCGAGGACATCGATATGGCTCTGAGCCGTGAGTTTTTCCTAAATATAAGGAAATTAAAATGCGCAGAATGCCTTACTCACAAACAAATTCACAAAATGCGCGAGCATGCACAAGACTATCTTTTTGGTGATTTCAAGTGTGAACTTAAAACCAAGTTTAACGAATTGGGGCTTGATGTAACAGTGCTAGGCGACAACGAAATACTGGATGATAACGGGCAACCGCGTGACGTACCTCATGACAAGGATCCATCCGTACTTTATGTGTTTTATTCTTCGTTTTACGACAACGATGTCCCATACGCCCAGCCAGTTGTCAAAATAGAGATAAGCGTTACCTCTATGGCAGAGCCTTTTGAGATGAGGCGTATATCATCGTTGGTCGAACAGGTGTATGAAGGCGAAGATGTGGATTCCGATTTCATCCAAGCCATCCCCACCGTCAGCCCCACAAGAACATTTTTGGAAAAAGCTTTTCTGTTGTGCGAGGAATACCAGAAGGCCGAACCCAGGACAACCAGGATGACACGCCATTTTTACGATTTGGAAAAGCTGATGCAAACCCCATATTGCGAAATGGCACTAACCGATGTCAAACTATATCATGAGATAGTCGAGCACCGACGCAAGTTCTACCATGTAGGTTATGTGGATTATGACAAGGACTTGCCATCCAATATCCAAATAGTGCCCACCGAAGCCTTAATGCCCAATTTTGAAGCCGACTACAACGAAATGAAGAAGAACTTCATCTATGGACAATCTCTCGATTTCGCAGATCTAATCGCCCGAATCAAAGAACTCCAAGACCGATTCCGAGCAATAAACGGTTAAGTTGTCACGACTATATGATAGTCGTCACATCACCGCTTCTACCATGTAATACACATAGATAGTTTAGTAATATAATTTCATCTCCTCTAGAATTCAGCATAAATATATTTTAATCTATTGCAGTGATTTTCTGACCAATTATTCCACGATATGAATCCTTTAAAGAATGCTGTAATCGGTATTTTTGCGCCGTCAGTTTTTGGTAAATAAAAACCGTCAATTTTTGGCAAATAAGAATCGACAAAAGTGTAACATTGCGTTGAATAAAGAACACGGAAGTCGAAAATAAAAGAGCCGCGGCTGCGATTCATGACCGGCTCAAAGAATAATATCGTACAATATTCCGTAAATCTAAATATGTCGTTTGCAATAATTCAAATATTACCAAAAAATATTTATTTTTGTAGCATTAAAAAATTAAAAAATCAAGAATATGAAAAGAATCAGTATTTTATTAGTCCTTTTGTTTGCAGGCAGCATTCTGTCAGCACAGACAGTTGAAGAAAAAACAGTGTCAATAGGTAAAAAAGATGTAACAGGATATGTTCTGACATGTTCCTCAACAGATGTCAATTTGGTGAAAAACGCTTTAACCAACTATTTCGAAAACGATAACAAACTCAAACCATCAAAAGAGAAAAACTATACAGTATATAAAAACCAAACTTTCCCCCAATTCGGCTCTGAAAACTTCGACATCTATACGTTAGTCGAGGAAGTCGGCAAGAAAAACGCCAAAAACGTTCAGCTTACAGTGGTTGTATCAAGCGGTAACTACAATGCAATTTCCTCAAAAACAAACGCACAGAGTGCTGATAAAATCAAATCCTTACTGCAGAACTTCGATTCATACGTCTATCAATATGAAATAAAAAACAAACTTGCCAATTTGGAATCACAGCTGGAAAAACTCAATGCGACAAAGAAAACCCAGCAGGCAAGTGAAGAAAAAATCAAAACCAAACTGACTGAACTGAACAAAGAACTTGAAACTCTTAAAACTGAACAAAGCAAAACTGATGAAGCTATACTGGATGTTCAGCGACAGATTAACGCTTTAAGACAATAAATGAATTAAATATTTGAGGTTTAACAAAAAACGTTATCAGGATTTTGTTAAACCTCAATCTTTCTCAAAAATCTTGAGATACTTTTTCTCATCCTTTGGATAAGCCGGAATCTCACCGTCCGACACAGCAGTAAACACATATACAAGTTCCTTTTCATCGCTCGTCTCCCGCACATAACGCCGCTTCATTTTCACGGGCAGATTCGACATTCCAACATATTGCGACATCTGTCTTTCCAGCGTTTTTTCAGCAGTTTCACCGAACAGAATGTGCCACCAATACAACCCTCGCACCTTTCCGTCAGAACCATTCACATGAAGATGAACAGACGGATGCAACAATTTGTTTCCGCCGTGCATCTCAAAATACATTCCCTTACCCATAAAATTGCCTCGTTCATTCACAAGAGGCAGAAAGTCCATCTTGGATGTTTCCAATACAAACTCCTTCTTCAAAGAAGAATCGCCAACCGTCTTTTCAGGCACCGGCTCAGAATCCACCGGATTATTGCTCCCCTCTGAATGGTCAAAGGACTTAACTGTCGAATTGCCCACTGGCTTTATGGGCACCGTTTCATTGTCCATCGGATTAATGTCCTCATCTGACTGGCAAAGTGACTTTTCTGTGGAATTACCCATTGTCTTTACGGTCATCGATGTTGAACTCAAAGGCAACGGTGAAGACGAAACCTCAACGATTGTAATCTGTTCCGTCCCCTTGGGCACCGTCATAGTAAATGTATCACCCTGTTTATGTCCAGTCAGCGCTTTTGCTATCGGAGATGTAAAGGCAATGAGTCCTTTGGTAAAATCCGCCTCATCCACTCCGACTATACGTATCGTTCTGTCATTATATTTGACATACATGCCAAAACTCACCACTCCTTCCGCAGCCGCCGATGGATTGACCTCAACAGCACTGTTGATACGTTCCTGTAGCAACGACATTTTCTCACAGATATAATTACGCATCAGATGGTCGTTTTTTGACATTTCATATTGTTTCAAAAGATCGGACTTCTCATTGTGCAACAATGCCAGTCCCTCTGATGTCACGTAATTGGTGACACCCTCTGGCAAAAACGCCCTCGGCGTGACTATGGGAATCTCTTCCTGATCACCCTCTTTTACAAATCCTCTGCTCATATTTGACAATAATCTGATTTTGTAACGACACGGCAGCAAAATGGTTAATAATCCACCTCATCGACCATTATCCATGACGGATTATTCTTGCACGAATGCCATGCCGGAAGATTACCGCTGTTGATTGCCTCAACCCTGACATACCGCACATCCTTCATGTCAACATTTGCAGAAACCACATAACGTCCCGTCTTCCCTGCATTTTTTTCTGACAACGGGTCAAATGGCAAATCAGCTGTATATTTCGTATAACTCTTGCCATCCTTTGAAACATACACATTAACCTCTTTCGGCAACAGGACCCAATCTCTCGTAAAATGTGCAAACCCTATCTTCACATCCTTCACATACGCCTTCTGCGCCAACTCAAAAGTGACATCGAGGTCATTACCGAAAAATCCTATCCAATTCTCATAAAAATCATTCGGATCACCAATAAGACCATCCAACAGCGCCATCTTATAATTCGTTGCATACTGAGCATCAGGATTTGTTACAAAGGTTATCTTCTTCCTATTAATGAACTTATAGTTATGTTTTGCCGAAAACGACGGCAGACAGCCCTTTTTCATTGCCTTTGCCACCACTGACACATCATCACTCACCACAATCGGTTTCTTGTATAAAGCGGAGAATTGGGTTGGCTCTGTGCCATCGAAAGTGTAATATATCTTAGCATCCTTGTCGGCACAACTTAAAGTGATGGACATCTTCTCGTCAAACACTTCACGGCTCACCGTAATAGTCGGAGTTTCAGTCAGTTCTATATCCTCAGTATTCAAAATCTGACGATAAAGTTCCTTCGGACTGTCTTTCATCACATTATATGGACGAAATCTGACTGAATATGAGTATGAATGAACGTTCAACAGATATTCAGCTGCAACATCAGGACCGCATGTTGCAGTACCCAATCCTGCCTGAAGGTAATCGATATTTACAGTCCAACTGTCTTTAAGTTTTAACTCGTTGATTCTTCGTGCATTGGTGATGTTGTCATCAGTGTATTGATAAGCGCTGAAATTCAACAGCTGGTCACCCGAAACAAAAAGTCCGACATTGGAGCCCTTGCCTTTAAATGCCACCCAGCGTACCGCCGACCTGTTGCCGTTATCTTGCGGTACCACATGCTGCTCAAACATATCACTCAGATTGATATTGTTGACTTTAACTATTCCAGCCGACTGTCTGTCCGGATAACATTCAACGGATTTTCCAAACCATTCGGCTTCATTCAGCATCAGCGGCATTTCAAACTGCATACCAACCTTGGCAACTGTACGAACATCGTCTGCAATATTCAACTTATTGGATATCACGACATTGGCATCATCATCAATGAAATATGTCTGATAAATGTCACACACATTCTCACCTTTGTTGTTCTTCAGTGACTGAAGCATTATGATGCAGGCCTTAGTATTATTGTCAATCAATTTGGCATCGACAAACCGTGTGGTTGAACTCAGACTGTCAAGACCAGCTGCACGCCATCTTCTATAGCCATTGCCATCAACCATATCATTAAGAGTCGGTGCACGGAAAAGATTGGAGCTCAATCCGCCCTCAAACAATTCAACTCCCTGAAATTCAAACGATTCAGCAATACCCGTATTCTTATCTATCGTCAAATTGAAATCCGTTCCCGAAACTGTAATATATGAATCCTTTTCAACAAGACTTACCTGACGACCATTATTGATGACGTTTCCTTTGATTGTTTCCGGAATTTCAAGTTTAAACTCATCGTAGGCTATTTCCGTTCCTGCAGCAAGGCCGAGTCGTGTCTTTGTAGTCTTAACCGAAAATCTTACAAAGAACTCCTCTTTATAGTTCACATCCCTGATTTCAGGCAACTTTATATAGAAATTCTCAGCGCACGATGGCTCCACATCAAACGTCAGCGGCACATTCTCCACAACGGTTCTTTCATTTGAAAATACAGAATAGGAAATGTCAAAGTTGTTCAGGTTCGTAAAAAAGAACCAGTTTTTTACTCTGAAATACAGGTCTTTGGCATTCAATACTGAAAATTTCACATTCTGATAGACTTTCTTCACCTCAGCGGCATGATGATGCGGCACCCTGTTGGAGCCAATCACACCATTAGCGCAGAAACTGTCATCATCTTCTATGCCTTCAACTTTTCCGAGGTCACCGCCGACAGCCAA
>JAFYJP010000030.1 GCA_017538085.1 Bacteroidales bacterium
ATCAGAGCATCGTTAATGTCATCGAAAATACGCTGCAGTTGTGTGATTGGCGCAACGACATTACCAAACAGCATAACATGATACATTATCTTTCCAATCGTCATGCCTGCATATCCTTTTAAAACAAGATATGAAGTCAGAATGATAACCAACACTGTACCTATTTGTTTGACAAAACCTTTTACACCATTGTAATAGAAACTTACCCGACGTGTTTTCAACTGATTGTCAGTCATCTGATTCTGAATTTCAAGCTGCTTGTCGCCTTCAATTCGTTCTCTGTTGAATGACTTGATGACATTAATGTTTTCAATAATGTTCATTATGCCGTGACTCTTATTTTCACGGAAAGATCTCATACCGCGTCTCCACCCTTTGAGGCGTCGGGCCTGACGGTAGGTGATAAAGAAATATATGGGAACAATACCTAATGCCACAAGTCCGACATAAACATTGGCAGCAAACATTAGTATTAATGCCAGAATAGCACTGGTGAACAATGGAAGCATGTCAATGAAGAAATTTTGCACGGAACGTGACAAACTGCTCACTCCCTGATCAATACGGGTTTGAAGTTTCCCCGTGTCGTTTTCAATAGCAGAAAAGAAAGCCATCCTGAATGTCAGAATCTTTTCAATTGCTGATTGGGCTAAATCTCTTGACACAAAAATGCGCATCCTTTCACCAAAATAGTTCTGGGCGAAAGTAGTCAAGGCCGACAATATTTCTTTAGACAGGAGGACTACAGAAATAATGGTGAGAATTTTTGCAGCCTTTGCCCAGTCGAAATTTTCCATGCCCACCAATTTATTGATAGCATCTACAGTCTTGTCAAGAACAATAGCATTGACCTGAGCCATGAATGATCCGGCGAGTGTCAGCAATAAAGTAACTAATATCAGCCATTTGTAAGGCTTGACAAAAGGTACGATGTTTTTGATTAATTGTCGTATGTTCATTCGGTAAAATTGAATATTGGGTTATTTATAAACCACATCGAGCATTTCTTGCACTCTATGTGTGAAAGTATGGTGGTTTATGATTATCTGATGTGCAGCGGCAGCCTGTGCAAACTTATCGTTCTCAATTCCGTCTTTTACCATGGCAATCATTTCTTCAGCATTGCGATACAATCCCACTTCCCCATTTGGGAAAAGTGATTCGATATATGGGTTATAGTCACAAAGCTGATAGGCCCCAGAGCCGCATATTTCGAAAACTTTCGGGTTGGCGCCATTGGTCTGCTGTTCATTATGAATATTCAGTACAATACGCGCCGAGTTGTAAGCTCTGTTCAATGTCTCAGCAGTCGCATAATGATTTGTGTAAATATCCCGCCTTTCCCGAGTCAGCCATGACCATACGCCTTTGTATATTGGCTTATAGACTCCCCAAATCCGTATTTTTCTGTCAGTACCGAATTCTTTGACAATGACCTGCAACAATCTTTTTCTTTTGTCTGATTGCCATATATCTCCTGCAAAAACAATGTCCAAATTCTTAGACATCTCTTGTATTGGATGGTACAAATATGTGTCCGCCGCCTGTGGCAGGAAATGTGCATCAACATGATATTTGGATTTTAAGACCTGAATATCATCCTGTTCATAGCAAAAAACATAATTTGTGTGAGGAACGAGAGCTTGAAGCCACGGGTGACGAATTGCGGAATCAAAAAGCCAGAGAGAAACAGTTGAATGTTTTGCAAATTTCTTCACAGACTCAGGCAGCAAGTTCTCGCCATTTACAATAAACACCAAATCAGGTTTGAGTGACTCATACTTGGTTTCAACTTCATTTTTCCAGTTTTCCTTAGAGATTTCACGAAGAGCCTCCTTGTCAGCAGCTATTTTGTAACGAACTGTATTCCATGCATTAAAAGGATGGATAGGAGTATCGTATGTTAATATATTTGTATCCCAACCAAGTGTCTTAAACGCACGCTCTATGCTCTGCATAAAGTAGTGGAAATTAGGACCGATGATTAGGACAGAAGACATTGTGCAAATATTATTTCAAATGCATTTTCGTATAAGGTCGGTTGGGATTAAATTCCCCATAATGAGCCAATAATTTGGAATTAATTTCAGCCCCATACCAGTCAATCTCTGTATCGTATGGTATCCCGAACACTGAAGTGGAACAAATTGTAATGAACTTCGAAAACTTAATTCCTGCAAGTGCAAGCAATTCCATATTTACCGGCTTGTCGAAAACAGTGATGTCCGGAAAATATTTTCTGTAATCGAAAGTGTCACGAGGATGGGTCTTAATAATAATTTGTGATGAATCGTAGTTTTTAAGTATAGCAGCAACAAGATTATATTGTTCCTCAGTAGATAACAGACGGTTATCGACATCAGGTTGTGACATGTATGCAATCGGTTTTGAGCGAAGAGTATCCATGTCCTCATCATAAAGATTGTATTTCGATAATATATAACGCTGTTTGTCAGTTGACGAGTTGTTCCAGAGTTCCTGTAAGGGATTAACGTGAACTATCTTCCCTTCCAATATGGGAGAAGAATTAACTTCAGTCATGAAAAATTCTTTGCAATACTTGTTGTTTCCGTAGTAGTTCAGAAGTATGTCGCCATATATAAGAGATACAACTTTACCCTTCAGAGTATTATTGGTAGCACGCTGGAGAGCCATAATGGTTGAACCGTCATTCATGTGAATAGTGATACAATTTGGTCCATCCGACAATAAAGAATAATCACGTCTGCCTATCAATATTGAAGGATATTCCTGATCCTGCGCATATATCTTTGCTGTTTTGAGGAATGGATATTTCCAATTTTTTGTGATACGCAAGCCCAACTTTAAGGTCAGTCTGCGTAACGGTGATAATTTTGAAGTGTTTGGAAAATATGTTGCATTCCTAAAATTCTTGCAGACTTCTTTATTTAGTCCTGGCCCAAAGAAAAAATGAGTATGGTTCTCAATTGTATCTTCATCAAACAGAAAAAGATATTGCATAAGAGCATACATGCTCAGATTAATGCTGACATGCGTTATTTGCAAGTCGTTTTTCATTTATTTTTTTCGTTGTAATGCCCAGGCAGCCATTGTCTTGATACCTTCTTCCAATGTGGTCTTAGGCTCCCATCCAAGGGCATTGAATATTTTTTCGTAAGAGCAGAAAATACCGAATTGGTCACCTTGTGTACGACCCTTATATTCAACAGTCACATCAAAAGGCAGATTTTTCATGATTTCAGCCACAAGCCGTTCGCACGTCGTTTTTCTGTTGGTAGCTGTTGTGTAATAGTTGTACAATTCCTTTTCTTTGCCGTTTGCAGCAAGAATAAAGGCTTCAACGGTGTCGTCTATATAAACAAAATCACGATATCGTTTGGCATCACCCATAACATGAATATGGTGGTTTCGTATTGCCTGTTCCATGAATATGCTGACCATACCTTGGAGCAGATTGTCCATATTCTGCCCTGGACCGTAAGTGTTGTTAAGACGTAACGCTGTGCATTTCAAACCAAACTCGGCCGAATAAATGCGCATATAATGTTCACTGGCATTTTTACCTACCGCATAGAATGATTTTGGCTTGATTTCGTCGTCTTCTCTTACCGGACATGGATTCTCATCACCATATACTGACATCGAAGAAGCATAGACGAAAGTCTTACAACCGTGCTCCTTACAATAATTCAAAAGCAATAATGTGCTGGTCACATTGGAATTCAAATCATAAATAGGATCCTTCCAGCATGTAACTCCACCGCTTTGACCCGCAATATGGAAAATGGCATCAAACTTATAATTGTCGAGTTTTGCAATAATCTGAGGATTGAATGTGTCCCCCTCAATGAAAATCACACCTTCCGGTATGGCTTCTCTAAACCCTGTGGACAAATTATCTATTGTGACAACTTTATTCCCTTCTTTAACAAGTCTGTCCGCAACGGCAGCCCCGATGAATCCGGCTGCTCCTGTTACCAAATATGTTTTCATTTGATATTATTTTTGGTTATTATTCTTTTTATATACAAACTCCGAAAAATCGAAATCAATCTGATTGTCTATATCTGTAGCCTCAACCTCATCAATGATATATGTATATGGGTTCATTCCGACAACATTTTTCAGAGATATCATTGTCTCTCTGCTTAAAACATTCACTGCAAAATTAAGTGCACAATAGTCGGGCAGGTCCTGACTGCGTGGCATGTTTTTCAGCTCATAGTTTACAGGTTTGTTATGATAGAACAAGAATTCCTTTATCAAATGAGCTGAATTGACGGAGTCATATTCATTGGAATGTGATTTGTAAAACTCTATGATGTCAAAAATTGTTTTGTCATTTATTAAAGGGTTCGTACAATTGGCATATACAATAACATCACTGTCTTTCATGTTTTCTGCCATATTACAATACACCTCATTCATCAGAACGGAGTTGGAAGCGAAATAAGGGTCTCTCCTGACAGTTTCGGCACCGCATCTGTTTGCTATTTCCAAGATTTCGTCATCATTTGAATTGACTACGATACCGTCCAAGTTTGAAATACGCTTAAGCTGTTTGATTTTCACCTCAAGCAAGGTACTGCCGGCAAACGGACGGATGTTTTTGTTGATTACCCGTGTCGAGCCTGACCTTGCTGCTATTAATGCCTTGATTTTCATATTATGTATTATTATTTGCAAAGATAAATATTATTTCTCATATCAGTCTTTCCGCCAATTCAAAATCTTCAGGATTATCAATATCAATCCCTTCTATCTCATCAACCTCGGCGAAATAGGGGTTGTCCCCTACTCTTTGACGTTTCTGCAGCCATGTGTTTCGGCGGAAGATATAAAACGCACTGGTTTCAACATATACAGGACTGATATCCTGTGTGCGGATAATATGGTTCAATGAATAGTTAAGCGGTTTTCCGTCGTACCAGACAAAGGTCTGTATTTTCTTGACACAAAGTGCAGAATCAAATTTTGAGTCAATTACCTTGTTAGTGGCGTTCTCAATTGTCTGCGCCTTTATGAATGGTGAAGTGGTATGCACGAGAACATATATGTCTGCATCCACAACTTTAAGGAACGAATCATAAATATCCTCTCCCAATATGGAATCCGCATCCAATGATTCCGGCCGTTTCAGAAATTTCACTCCCTCAGGCAAATATTTGACTATTTTCTCTGAACTGCAATAAGCATATACTTCGTCAATATTCTTTACATGTACAAGTTGTTCAAACACATAACTTAACAATGGCTTTCCGCCAAGCAGTTTCAAATTCTTGCCGACGACTCTCTTGCTGTTCAGACGGATTGGGACAAATGCTACGACTTTCATTCTACAGACAGTTGATACTATCAATAATACCTACTAATTTGCCCTTGTCATCAACGACGACGAGAGAATGGATGTTGTATTTGCTCAACAGTGCAGCCGCTTCCGACAACTTTGCATCACAGGAAATAAGTTTGGGTGACTTGCTCATTATGTCTTCCACATTAAGATCGAAGAATTTGTCCTTCTGGCTTTGCATCGCCCGTCTGACATCTCCATCCGTAATGATTCCTACAATTTTAGTGTTTTCCATTACGACAGCAATACTGAGTTTTGCCTTGCTTATTGCAATCATGGCATCGCATACCTTTGTTTCCCTAGTTGTAACGGGTAAATCACTGCTAATCATATAGTCCTTTACTCTTGCAAGTAATTTCTTTCCAAGAGCACCTCCGGGATGAAACAATGCAAAGTCGGACACTTTGAAATTACGTTTTTTGATAAGCGCACATGCTATCGCGTCACCCATCGCCAATGTCGCAGTCGTAGAGGATGTCGGTGCAAGGTTCAGCGGTCCCGCCTCCCGTTTGACAGCAATATTCAGATGATAAGTGGAATATTGCGCTAAAGTTGAGGAAGGATTGCCCGACATTCCAATTATAGGTATCTTTCTGTCAATAAGAAGTGGAAGGATTCTCAGAAGTTCAGCAGTTTGCCCTGAATATGAAATGGCAAGCACGACATCTTCGGAGGTAAACATTCCCAAATCGCCATGATATGCATCAAGAGGATTTACGAAAAAAGAAGGAGTACCTGTGCTTGCTAATGTCGCCGCTATCTTTGTTCCTATATGTCCTGACTTTCCGACACCAGTAACAATAAAACGTCCTTTGCAGTTATATACCAAATCAATGATTTTATTGAATTTCTCATCAATTCTTGGAATCAAATCAAGAATGGCTTGAGATTCCTCCTTCAGACAAGTAACTGCAGTTGGTATAACATCATCTATTATCATAACAGAGATTCAATAACAGTTTCTAATTGGTTTAAATATAACATGTTAGCCATATCGCTCTTGGCGGTTTCCGGATTAGGATGCACTTCAAAGAAATATCCGTCAGCACCGAAAGCCTTGGCAGCTAATGCCATTGCTGGCACGAACTTCCTGTCACCGCCTGTCGTCCCATTCGAAGATGACGGACGCTGAACACTATGCGTGCAGTCCATGATTACAACATCGGCAAAATGTTTCATGTCAGGAATGTTGCGAAAATCCACGACGAGATTGTTGTATCCGAACATGTTACCACGTTCAGTCAGCCATACATTACCATTCCCCGATTTTCTCACTTTGTCAACTGGATACTGCATGTCATTCCCGGACAGAAACTGGGCTTTTTTTATGTTAACTGTTTTTCCGGTCTTTGCAGCGGCAACGAGAAGGTCAGTCTGACGGCAAAGGAATGCCGGTATCTGTATCACATCAACGACTTCGCCAACAGGCTGAGCTTGATATGACTCATGAATATCAGTGGTTACGAGGATGTTATACTTGTTTTTTATGTCATTCAGCATCTGAAGTCCTTTTTCAAGCCCCGGCCCTCGAAATGATGACAAAGAGGTTCTGTTTGCCTTGTCAAATGATGCCTTGAAAATGATATTCAAATGATATTTTCTGTTAAGACGGACTATTTCACAGGCGACTTCGTTGAGCAGTTCATCTGATTCAATGACACATGGACCTGCAATAAATATTGGTTTTGATAACATATCGCCCTATGACTAAATTTGTTATGTGGTCGGGATGGCTGGATTTGAACCAGTGACCTCTTGCCCCCCAGACAAGCACTCTAAAACCAAGCTGAGCTACATCCCGTATTGGTTTGCAAAAATACTATTTTTTTTTAAACAAATCTGTTTTAACATTATTATCTTCCTATAGTGTCACTGTTTTTTTTATGACATATTTAAGCATTTCACTTCCAATGAGCCTCACAGTCTGAATAGGTTTTGAATATTAGTCATTTATACGCAATAGCAGATAAAAAGTAAAAAACAAGGGATTTAAGCATTCATAACATTTAATTGACTACCTTTGCAAAATTTTATTTGGGGCATATAATGCAGCATATTGACACATCAAAAATCCGTGCTTACGTTCTTCCTGTAGCCATTGTGCTCGGAATACTTCTTCACAAATGGTGTGCTGTGTTCAAAGTGATTCTTCCGTATCTCATATTTTCAATGTTACTGCTTAATTTTGTAGCTGTTGATATCAGAAAACTCAGATTCACGAAGATTGACGCCTGGCTGTTGTTGTTTCAGATAACACTTAGCCTCATTTCCTATCTGTTGGCAAACTGGCTGTATCCTGACGCCACTCTCGCACAGGGGCTGATGATAGGAATATTGTGCCCTGTAGCCGCAGCATGTGTCGTAATTGCCTGTATGTTAGGCGCTAACAGGGAAACGGTAACTGCATATACAATATATTGCAATCTGATGGTGTGTATCATTGCCCCAATCTATTTTTCTTTCATTGGGATTCAACAGGATATGCCTTTTTTAAAGTCTTTCCTTCTAATATTCAAAAAAACAAGTCTGGTAATAGCACTGCCTTTTCTCATCGCACTGCTGTTGCAGATTTTCACACCTAAGACTAACAACTGGCTAAGCAAATACAAGGGATACACATTCTATATATGGTCTGTTACATTGTTCTTGACATTAGGCCAGACCATAGATTTTATCTTTTTACACGGAAAAGGGAACTTGCACATTATCATTGCCTTGGGAATAGCCTCAATAATCACATGTGCTGTACAGTTTTGGCTCGGCAGAGTGATAGGAAAAAGATTCGGTGATGCTATTGCCGGCGGTCAGCTGCTCGCGCAAAAAAACACAGCCATGGGAATATGGATGGCAACCATATACCTAAATCCGCTTACATCGGTATTTCTTGCATTCTACTCAGTATGGCAGAATATTTTCAACAGTTGGCAGATTTGGAATCTGAATTCCAAAAATCAGCATTCTTGATTCCGAGTTCATCAGAATTGAAAGTCGGCTCCTGTCCTTCCTTTTCATCCTTCTCATAGTCACGCAATGCCTTGAATGCGTTCTTGGAAAGAAGAAGTATCGCTATCACGTTAATCCATGCCATCATGCCAACGCCGATGTCTCCCAGAGTCCATATAGTCTGGGCGTCTCGCAATGAACCGTAAAACACTGCAAAGACGGTAAGCATCCGCATGACATTAATAATAATATTTTCGCGTTTGCCTTTTCCAAATAGGTACACGACATTGGTTTCGCCATAATAATAATACGCCATGACTGTCGTAAATGCAAAGAAAAACAATGATATTGATACAATAATGCCACTCCAGCGGGCACCAAGCAGTGTGGCAAGTGCGGCTATGGTGTATGAAACGTCAGGATAGCCGAGTTCCACATTTGAAGCCTTTACAATAATATCGCCCGAAGGACCATAGACGTTGAAAGTTTTGCATGCGAGTATCATTATTGCTGTTGCCGTACACACAAGAAGAGTATCAACATATACCGAGAAAGCTTGCACCATTCCTTGCTTTACTGGATGTGACACTTTGGCTGCGGCAGCTACTATGGGACCTGTTCCTTGTCCTGCCTCGTTTGAGTATATACCGCGTTTCACGCCCCAGGCTATCGCACTTCCCAACATTCCTCCTATTGCCTCATTGACACCAAAGGCACTTTTTATCATGCTTACGAAAGCATCGGGAACTTCAGAAATGTTGAATATCAGAACCACTATTGCAAGCAGGACATAGACAACTGCCATGAACGGAGCCACTATCTGAGCCACATCGGCAATTCTTTTGATGCCGCCTATGATTACCAGACCTATCAAAACCGCCACAATAGCGCCGACTATGGCAGGATGAATGTTCAAAGTGTTGGAAAAGGCGACAGCGATGCCGTTGGATTGCACGGGAGGGAGTATTATTCCGCAGCTTATTGCTGCCACCACTGCAAAAAGTATCGCAAGCCACTTGCATCTAAGCCCCTTTTCTATGTAAAAAGCAGGACCGCCTCTGTACTGTCCGTTATGATTTTCCTTGTATATCTGCGCGAGTGTTGCCTCCGCAAACGCTGATCCTGCGCCTAAAAAAGCAATAATCCACATCCATACGACAGCCCCAGGCCCACCGTATCCGATGGCAGTTGCCACACCAACTATGTTGCCTGTCCCTACCCTGCCGGACAAAGCCAGTGCAAACGCCTGAAAGGATGTAATCCCCACCTTGTCTTTCTTATCGGTGGAAAACAAAAGCCTGACCATTGTCCGGAACCTGCGTATCTGCACAAACTTGGTTCCGAATGAGAAATATAATGCAGCCACCAGACACAGAATCACCAGAAACGGACTCCATACCCATGAATTAATAGTATCAACAACATTGTCAAAGACTTCCAAAGCGTTGAGGAAAATCATATCTTCATATTTAAAAAAACCATTGCAAACATAATTATTTCCCTATAGAATTCAAAAGTTTATTAACTTTGCATATTAAATTTTATTAACTATTTTTCAACTATGCTGTACAACAATTATAAAGATATTAAATTGTCACGTCTCGGCTTCGGAACAATGCGTCTTCCGGTCATTGACGGAAAAATCAACGAAGATGAAACCATACAAATGATAGATTATGCCATGGAAAACGGCATAAATTATTTCGACACTGCTTACCCGTACATGAGCAGCAAATCCGAAGTCGTTGTTGGCAAAGCCCTTGCACGCCACCCACGTGAAAGTTTCTATCTTGCCGACAAATTTCCTGGACATCAGATTGCCGATTCGTACTATCCTGAAAAAATATTTGAAGAACAACTCAGCAAATGCCAAGTCGAATACTTTGACTTCTACCTTCTGCATAACGTCTGTGAAACATGCTACGATGTATATACCGACCCGAAATGGCATATTATCGACTATTTTGTGGAGCAGAAACGACTCGGAAGAATCCGTAACCTCGGGTTCTCAACTCATGCACAGATTGATACCCTTCGCAAATTTCTCGCCGAATATGCCGACATCATGGATATGTGTCAGATACAACTTAATTATCTCGACTGGACACTTCAGGATGCAAAGACCAAATATGAAATTATATGCGAATACAACCTGCCGATATGGGTGATGGAACCGCTCCGCGGAGGCAAACTTGTCAATTTGAAAGACACTGACAAAGAAACACTTATGACTTTAAGGCCTAATGAAAGTACAGTCTCATGGGCATTCAGGTGGTTGATGGGACTGCCGAATGTAAA
>JAFYJP010000031.1 GCA_017538085.1 Bacteroidales bacterium
AGGCACCAAGACGTAGGCCAACAGTAAGCCGATGGCAAAGCAGCACAAAGTAAAGACAAATGCTTCGCCGAGGAATTTCCATACAATATCAGACTTTTGCGCCCCGAGTAGTCGCCGCGAGGCCATCTCCTTGGCGCGTTTTCCCACGAGGGCCACGTTTAGGTTGATGTAGTTGATGAGTGCCGAAAGAAGCAGCAATAGCCCTACAATCACCACCGTGCGCAGCATGGAGTGGTCGCCTTGGTGCAGGTGGGTTTCGGTACCGTTGAAAAAGAGTTCATCCATTCGGAACATGGCAACGCTTTCGTCAAAGAAAGTATCAAAGTGCTCGCCATATTCCTCTTTGCAAAGGCCGGTGATTTTTTCGTTCAATTGAGTACGGTCAGCATTCGGGCTGACTTTTAGGAAAGTATGGATGAAATTTGCGTATGAAAACGGGTTTTTCTTGAAAATTTTCATGGGCTTGCAAGTTGCAATGTTACCAATGACATCGGCATCGTACAGCAGCGAACTGCCCAAGTCGGAAATGATGCCGACCACGTTCAGCGTGTCTTTGCCTGCAACCACCTTTTGCCCAATGATTTCGCCTTCCAATTTCGAGGCTACTTTCTCTGAAATGAAAGCAACATTGGCTTCAATAAAGTCATCGGCGTTGCCTTCCTTGAACTTGACGGGGAAGAAATCGAAAAACTCGCGGTCGCAGTACAGGAAATTGCTGACGGAGGACTCGTTGCCCACATTGAGGATTTGGTCTTTGTTGTAGTAGAAATGTGTCACGATTTCCACTTCGGGCAGTTTGTCGCCGATAAGGTCTTTCATGCCGTAACCGTTGGTCATTTGGTTACTTCCCACGGCATAGATCCGCTCGCGGTCGGGGTTTTCGTGCGTCACGGCGTATTGCTGCACTACGTAGCAGAAGCTGGTGATGACGAAGGCGAGCGCAACACTCAAGCCTACAAACTCAATAGCGGTGTAGAGTTTGTTTCGGGATATAAAATTTAGGTATGATTTCATGTTGTTATATGTTTTTATATGGAATGAATTAAAACACCAGTACCTCCGAGTCTCCAAAGTTGTCATACGATGATGTGATCACCTTCTCTCCTGGTTCCAGACCTTCGAGAACCTCGTAATATTGCGGATTCTGGCGACCGATGCGGATGTCGCGGCGCGTGGCCTTGCTGCCATCGGAAGAGAGCACATAAATCCACTTGCCGCCGGTTTTCTGGTAGAAGGCGCCACGAGGGATTAGCACAGCCTCTACGGGTTGGCCGAGTTGCAGGTTGAGGTAGTAGGTCTGGCCGCTGCGGATGTTTTCGGGTTGTTGCCCCACGAACTTGAAGTCGGCCTTGAACTTGCCGTCGCGCACTTCTGGATACACCTTGCGGATCTGAGCCTCGTAGCGCTCGCTTTGTCGTTCGAAAGTGGCTTCCAATCCAGGCGTGATTCGATCGATGTAATGCTCATCGATTTGTGCCTCAATCTTGTAGCTGTCGAGGTTGTTGATTTGCCCGATTTTGGTGCCCGCACCCACTGACTGGCCCAGGACGACGTCAAGTAATCCCAACTCGCCGTTGATGGGTGCCTTGATGGTCAGATTGTCCTTGCGCTTGCGGATCATCATCATGTTGACCCGCATGTTGTCGAGGCTTTCGCGCATCTGCGTGATTTCCACGGAGCGGTAGAGGCTGTCCTGCTTGGCGCGGTTGTTGACAAGTTTGAGGCGGTTTGTGGAGAGTTGGTAGTCTTCCTCGGCCTTCAGAAAGTCCTCGCGGGCGATGAGGCCATCGTCATAGAGTGCCTTCTGTACCTCGTAAGTGCGTCGGTTGCGCTGCACTTCCATCTGCAGTTGCAGTTTTTCCTGCTCGACGCTTAATTTTTGCTGCTCCATCTGAATCATGGTGTTGCGCAGGATGTTCTCCTTCTCGGCGAGGTCGGCCTCGGAGTTGAGGATTTGCATGTCGAGGTTCTCGTTGCTCAAGACGATGATGACATCGCCAGCACTGACGCGACTGCCTTCCTCGGTGACGATTTGCTGCACCACACCGCCCTCTAAGGGACTGATTTGGATGGTGGTCATGGGCGCCACCTGCCCGCTGATGCGTATATAGTCGTTGAACTCGCCTGCGGTCACCGTCCCTACGGTAATGTTGTCTGCATCAATGCGGAGTTTCTTCGAGTCGTCCCTGAAGACGAGCCAGAGGATGAACACGAGGAGTAGTGCCCCGCCCCAGTACGGCAATGCCTTTTTCGTGAATGCGCGGGCTATTCCTTTCTTTTTTTCGATTTTACGATCCATTGTATTGGTTTCCATATTGTTGATGGTTTAATTGTTTACTGATTAATATACGATGTTCCTCCATAATATTTTACAACACTACATTTAATAAAGTATTGGAGCCGTGCGTTGAGGTACTCGGCAAGGGCGTTGAGGTAGGTGTTTGAAGCTGTCTGGTATTCGATGGACGAAATCAAACCTTGCTCGAAGCGTTTGGTGTTCAGTGCGAAGGCCTCGCTTTGCAGGTCGGCGCGGGTGGTGGCTTGAAGCAAGGCATCTGCGCTGCCGTCGCGGTCGGCGATAGCACGGCGTACCTCGGCATCCACCATCTGGAGCGTCTGCTCATAGTCGGCTTGGGCGCGGTCGTAAGCATTTTTCCTTCGTGCAATGTTGGAATAACTCGAAAGACGGTTGAAGATGGGGATACTCAGAGAGAGCGACACCGACTCGCCGCCGTTGTCCTTCAACTGGTTGAAGAAAGGCGTGGGCACATAACCCTCCCTACCAGGATAGGTGAAGAAACTCGACGACCAGCCACCTGAAAGGTAGAGCCTTGGCAATAGTTGCCAGCGGGCGGTCTTCAGGGAGAGGCGGGCGTTTTTCATCGTGCCTTCGGCCAAGGTCACCTCGGGTAACCACTGTTTGGCACGGCTGACATATTCATCAATTTCTTCCGATTGATTTGTTCGGCTGCCACGTGCTTCGACAAGTTCAGCAACAGGTGACAGCCCGACAGCTGTTTCGTTTGCAAATGATTCGTCAATTTTCAATGGTGTTTCGATAGGCCAAAACATCACATCTTTCAGTGTGATGAGGGCATCTTTGAGACGGTTGCTGCAATTCGTCAGTTGGTATTGCCGCTCGACGAGGTCGCTCTGTACCTGTACCACGTCGGCATGGGATTTCTGCCCCAGCTGCTCTTGCTTTGCGGCAAGTTGCACGGATTTCTCCGCTGTGGCGACTTGTGCTTGCAACGCTTTCTCCATTTCTGTGTAATACAACACATTGCAGTATGCCTCCATCGTGGTGAGACAGATTTGGTCTTTCAACTGCTGCTCCTTTGAGAAGCCCATTTCCTGTGCAGTCTTGGTGATTTTCAAGTTGTTGACGGCCTGAAATCCGTTGAAGAGGTCTATTCCTGCCGAGACACTATAGCCATTATAGAACGAGGTGATGACACTATAAGTGTTCGTCTCTGGGTCGAGGCTTCGTCCAAAACTGGAAGAGGCGGAACTGCTGCCGCTCACAGACGGAGTAAATGCGGCGAGAATGGCGTCGCGGCGGTCGATTTGAGCGTCGCGGATATCGGCCTGCTGGATGCGTATCTTGGTGGAATGCTCCACGGCATAGCGCATACATTCCTTGAGGTTCATCGTGGCGGTGTCTTGTGCCTTGACGTGATTCAAAGCCATTATGCCCAACATCATTAAAAAGAAAAAGATATGTTTAACTTTCATCATATAAGTATTAAATATGTATTTAGCCTAACAATCGCCGTGCCATAATAGTAAAACATTGAAATATAGTATTTTATAAAATTGACCATTGTAAAAAGTGTAAAGATTCTTTACAGTGGTGTAAAGAAATTTTACACTTGGCAAGTAAACCAATTTTGCTATCTTTGCTAATTGAAACATCTGTAAAAAAATTGAAGCAAAGAATATGAAACGAACATTTTTAGCCATACCGATAAATCCTGGAACAGAATATCCTGCATTAGTGCAACGTTTGCAGAGTAACCTTCAACATGACTGGATAAACTGGTGCAGGACAGACCAGATACATCTCACACTGAAATTCGTCGGCGACACACCCGATGACGATATTCCTGAAATAGTCGAACAGGTTCAGAAAGTCGCTGCACGTCATAAACCTTTTTCCATGGATTTCGACCATACAGGCATTTTCGGCAGCAGGTATGATCCTCGGGTGCTCTGGCTGGGTATGAACAATACTCCCAAAGAACTGCTTGAACTTGAAGATGATGTGCTTGATGCTTTCGATAATCTCGGATATATGCGTGACAGTCAGCATTTTGTGCCTCATATCACCATCTGTCGCATAAAGAAATTGGATGACAAAGATTATTTCCATCGGATTTACAATACTATCGAACAGAAGACGTATCTGCACGTCAATGTTGACAAAATCATATATTATCAGAGTTTCCTGCGACCAACAGGTGCATATTACAAGGTGCTGAACGAATTCAGCTTATAGTGTATTCTGTCTTCCATCAGTAGTATATCAGCTATGCCGATGGTCATTAACAAGTGGTTTGATATGGAAAAAAATTATATCTTTGTCGCCGCATTGGCAATATAAGACATTAATAATATGCTCAGAACAGAAGAAGAATTAAACGGTGTGACGTTGCTTGGCAGCAAGGAGACCAAGTATGAGACCGATTACAACCCGAGTGTGCTTGAAACCTTTGTCAACAAGCATCAGGACAATGAGTACCTTGTCACTTTCAACTGTCCGGAATTCACTGCGCTTTGCCCTAAAACCGGACAGCCTGACTTCGCCAAGATAATTATAAACTACATCCCGAGAGAGCTGATGGTAGAAAGCAAAAGTCTGAAACTTTATCTCTTTTCTTTCCGTAATCATGGCGCTTTTCACGAAGACTGTGTGAACATTATCAAGGATGACCTCGTGAAGCTGATGAATCCAAGATACTTGGAGGTGATAGGAATTTTTAATCCGCGGGGTGGAATTTCCATTTATCCGTTTGCAAGCTACGCTGACGAGGAACACAGGCAACTGCAGCATGAAAGGATGTTGGCTAGTTTCAGAAATCAATAACCGCTGAAAATGAGAGACAGTCTTATAGTTTTGTCGGGCGGACTTGACAGTGTGACTCTGTTGTATCACCGAATTGAGAGAATAGCTCTTGCTGTCACCTTTGATTATGGGAGCAACCATTCCGTAAGGGAGATAGAATGTGCCAGATGGCATACTAATAAACTTGGTGTTGAGCATCTGATAATAAGACTTGACTTCATGAAGGATTATTTCACATCATCACTTCTGCAGGGTGCGGATTCAATTCCCGAAGGTAACTATAACGAAGACAACCAGAAATCGACAGTGGTTCCGTTCCGCAACGGCATCATGCTTTCAGTGGCAGCAGGCCTTGCTGAAACGAGGGGATTGCACACAGTTTGCATAGCCAACCATACTGGTGACCATGCTGTCTATCCCGACTGTCGTCCTGAGTTTATAAATGCGATGGGCGAGGCGATAGAAAACGGCACATACGAGCATATATCGTTGGATGCACCGTTCACTGACATGACAAAAGCTGACATCGTGAGGATAGGTGCAAAGCTTGGAATTGACTATTCACACACTTATTCCTGTTACAAAGGTGGTGAAAAACACTGCGGAAAGTGCGGCACATGCAGGGAGCGGCGCGAAGCGTTTGAAACTGCGGGAGTTACTGACCCGACGGAATATTATTATTTGCCGATACACTGATATCTGAAGCCGATTTTTTCGAGTTCTTCTTTATCGTATATGTTTCTTCCGTCCACTACGACATTTCCTTTCATGACTTTCTTGATGACATCCCAGCTGACCATACGGAACTGACGCCATTCGGTCAGCAGCAGAAATGCATCGGCCCCAGAGGAGGCATCATAAACATCTTTGCAATATGTGACGCTGTCACCTAACCTTCTCTTGCATTCATCCATTGCGACAGGGTCGAATACTCTAACATTGGCATTGGCTTTGAGCAGCTTGTCAATTATCACTAATGCAGTGGATTCTCGCATATCATCGGTTTCGGGTTTGAATGAAAGTCCGAGAACAGCGACAGTCTTGCCTTTGAGGTCGGGGATTTCTTTAAGCAGTTTGTCGAAGACGAGGCTTTTCTGACGTTCGTTGACACGTTCAACAGCCTCAATGACCTCCATGTGGTAATCGTTTTCAATTCCGCTGTGTATAAGGGCTTTGACGTCCTTTGGGAAGCATGAACCACCATATCCGCAGCCGGCATACAGGAACTTTTTGCCGATACGTGTATCCGAACCGATACCGTTTCTGACATTTTCCACGTTGGCTCCGACTCTTTCGCATAGATTTGCTATGTCGTTCATGAAGGAAATACGGGTTGCCAGCATGGCATTTGCTGCATATTTGGTCATTTCGGCAGAAGGGATGTCCATGAATATCACGCGGAAATTCTGTAGTAAAAATGGCTTGTAAAGTTTAGTGAGGACTTCCTCTGCGCGTTTGCTTTCGGTTCCAATAACTACGCGGTCAGGACTCATGAAATCCTTTATGGCGTTGCCTTCCTTAAGGAATTCAGGATTGGATGCCACATCGAATTCTATCTTTTCCCCACGCTTTCCAAGCTCTTCCTGGATTACAGCCTTAACTTTTTTGGCGGTTCCAACAGGAACTGTTGATTTGTTTACAAGTATCGTGTATTTTTTGATGTGCTGTCCGAACTGACGAGCAACCGCAAGAACATATTTCAGGTCTGCGGAGCCATCCTCATCGGGAGGAGTGCCCACCGCAGTGAAAACGAGTTCGACACTGTCCAGCACTTCTGTGAGGTCGGTGGTGAATTTCAATCTTCCGTATTCGACGTTACGTTTTACGAGGTTCTCAAGTTCGGGTTCATATATCGGCACGATGCCAGTTTTCAGCTTTTTTATTTTTTCCCCGTCAACATCAATGCAGGTGACATTGTTACCCATTTCAGCGAAACATGTTCCGCTTACGAGACCGACGTAACCGGTTCCAACGATTGCAATATTCATTTTTTGCCAAAAATTAATTATGCAAAGGTAATATTTTAATTCAAATGGAAAGGGCGGAATTAAAGTGAATCCCGCCCCTTCAAATTATTTATTCTTTTCAAATTATTTGAATGCATTTTCTTCCATTCCGTCACCTTCAACCTTCAGGCGGTCGAAATAACTTGGAATCTGTTTGCCGAGATATGCATCAACATAACATTTTGCAAGATACTGCGACAACATGAAACCATGTCCTTTCAAACCTACTAACAGGCCCTTGGACGGATCGACAACCATTCTCGGTTCGGTGTAATAACCGGCCCAGGATGACTGGATGCTGACATTTGCAAGCTTAGGTATCCAGTTGATGAAGACTTCGTTTGCTACTTCAAGGAAATCCTTGGAGTTGTACTTGAGATCCTTGTTGGCTTGCAGTGAGTCAACTGCCGGAGATGCACAGATGATAATCTGTCCCGTCTCTCTGAGCTGCTGTCCATAAACGGCGATGAATCCCTTGTAGTTACGACGATCAATCAACATGCCGAGCTGGTTGCCGTTGACACCGATGAGAGGCAGACGGCGAGTGATGAATGCCTGATGCTTGATAGGGAAGAATCCTGTATATACGCCGATTTTCTTTGCGAAGACATCAGCACTGATACCCAAAGCATTTACGAAGTGGTCAACTGTATATTCAGTGTATGTCCTGTCGGCGTTCTGAACAAGAGCGACAAACAATTCTCCGTCTTTGCTTAGGTCGATGAGCTTTGCATTTTCTTTCAGTGTGCCACCGTTTGCCACACCTATTTTTCTTAGTAAGTCAATGGTCTTACCTGGTGTTGCCTGCCAACAGTCCTTGCATATCTGGGCTGCCATGTATGTTTTGCCAAGGTCAGGGTTGATGAGCGGTGAAATCTCCTTTGCGAAATCCTTAGGCTCAATCATGTGTGCATTCGACCATTTCTCTGATTCAACCAAGTTGTTGTAGGTTTCCTCATTATGTGCAAATGTCACATATTCGATAAGATGGTAGTCTATATTTGATTGTTCTTGAAGCTTTTTGAACAGTTCGTGGTTATGTACTGCAATATCGGCCAGTTCAGGCATACTGAATGAAGGACGACCGCCAGCGATGCATCTCCATGAGCTTCCCGGTTCGTTGTTGATAAGGATAGGGTTGAAACCTGCTTCCGCGAAATATCTGAAAGCGGAGCTTCCGGCCATACCTCCGCCGGCAATTAAAACCTTCGCTCTTACCTTCTTTAACTCATTTGGATTTATGATGTATTGGTCCTGAGTTGCTTTTGACATGAGTTCACCCATGCATATATGGCTGCCCATAGGAGCACGTGGTGTCGGGTCGTTAATAAGTTCAACTCCCTTTGCATGCAGCAGCTGACGCAGACGAGGAATACATCTCGAACCTCTGCAGACTCCCATGCCGATTCTTGTGGTATGCTTTATTTCCTGAATTGTAATTGACTTTCTTTCACCGACAACCTTCATGACTTTGTCCATGTCAATGTCTTCGCAGAAACAAATGTATGATTTGCCTTCAGGTGTCTTTCCTGGTTCTTTCAGGTCAATAGGAGCCGGATAATTTTCCTTGAGGATGAAACCTCTTGCTTTTATCAGGTCTTCACCATGGAGGTCTAAAGACTTAACCCATGCGACATTAGTCTTGTTCTTGCCTTTTATTATCTTTTCGATGATACCTTTGCCCACGCTCTTGCCGTTGTTGTCAACGAGCAGGACTTCGCTCTTTTCGTTGGCTTCGTATTCGAATGGAAGATATACCAAGTCTTTTGGAATGTTGTAGCCGAAGATTGCGAGGCCTGGGCAATGGTTGACGCAGCTCATACAGCCTATACATTTGCTGTAGTCAACTGTTGGAACAGAGTGTGTTGTGGGTTTTGTTATGGCTTTATGCGGACATGCAAATGTGCATGGATTGCAGGCAAAACCGTAGATACAGTCAGTGATTACAAAAGGTTTCTCCATCATTCTCTCCTTTGAAGGAAGTGTGACGTTTTCGAGAACTCTTACAGGATGCTGCTGTGAGTCGATGTAATCTCTTGACAGTTTGAGATATGAGTCATAATCGAATCTTACGTTCATCATCTGCATGATTTCGTATGCAGCCTGTTTTCCGCGGAGGACAGCGCTTGTGCCTTCACCGATTCTCAATACATCACCGGCTCCCACACAGGATTTTCCAAAGACAATGTTGCCTTTGGTGAGGAGGTTGTTGTCAGGGCGCAGACCTGTGCAGATGTTGATTACGTCAATGCCGTCAACTAATCTCTCTGTTCCTGGTATCGGCTTGAAGTTTTCACATTCTGCTATGATTGCTCCGACAATGCCGTCGTGTTTGTCATTTGGTATGGCTTTCAGCAGGGTGTGTGATGTCATGACAGGGATGCCAAGACGACGGACTCTGTTGGCCTGAACAGGGAAACCGCCTTCATGAGGCATAGCTTCTATGATGGCTTTGACCTTCGCACCTGCCTGCATTGCCTGATATGATGTAAGATAGCCGATATTGCCTGCACCGACTGTGAGGATGCTCTTGCCGAGAAGTGTCCGTTCATAGTTCATCATTTTCTGGAAGACTGCGGCTGTATATACTCCTGGCAAATCGTCATTTTCAAATGACGGCATAAAAGGCAGCGCACCTGTGGAAATAAGCAGATAATCGGATTCTACAAATGATATTTCTTTAGTTGTCAGGTTCTTGAGAGCCAAACGTTTGCCTTCGAGTATGTCCCAAACAACAGTTGAGAGAATGATTCCGTCGTGATTGTCACCGGCAAGAGTCTTTGCAATGTCGAAGCCACGCATTCCGCCGTATTTCTGTTGCTCTTCGAAAAAGAAGAATTGGTGAGTCTGCATAACGAATTGACCACCTATGGTGTCATGATTGTCAATTACTATATTGCTGATATTGTTTTGATTGAGGATTTCACGGGCTGCAAGACCTGCTGGACCGGCACCGATGATGGCAACAGTGGTCTTATGAATTTTGAATGGTTTCTGTAAGTCAGGAATTTCTCCTTCCGGTTGGTATCCTTTTGGTATTTCCATGACTTCCTTTATGTTGTCAACGATAGTCGAGCAGATTCTTGTCACCTGTCCGTCAACGAGCATTTCGCAGGCACCACATTTGCCTATGCCGCACATTACGCTTCGTTCCCTGCCTTCAATACTGTGACTGTGAATGGGATAGCCTGCCTGATGTAAGGCTGCTGCAATGGAAATTCCCTTGGGGGCAGTCACCTCTTTCCCGTTGTATCTGAATGTCACTTCACCATTGTCTGGAATGGTTAAAATCGGATGTTTTTCTATCTTATACATAACATTAATATTTTGATATAATTTGCCTATTGAATTAAAATTGCAAAATTAAGAAAATGTTAAGATAATCACGCTTTTTTTTACTACTTTTGTAACTTGTAATTTTTCAAACAAACAGATGAGAAAAAAATCATTGGGAAGTTATGACAATGTGAAAGCAAAATTCACTAAGTATTTGGATGATAATAAAAAAAGAAAGACACTGGACAGATTTACCATCCTCGAACAGGCTTATAATATGAATGGGCATTTCGACATAGATCAGCTGTATAACAAGATGAAAAAAAGCAGGTTCCGTGTCAGTCGTGCCACACTGTACAACACATTGTCTCTTCTTATCGACTGCGGCTTCGTTATGAAATACCAGTTTCCTAATAAGGATATCTTGTACGAGTTTGTTATGAAAAACGATGGAGACTCTCATTATCATTTGTATAATCTTGAAACTAAAGAGATTGTAAAATTTGATGATAAACGTTTCGAGAAAATTTTTAAAGATGTTGAAAAAAAATACGATGTGGATATAATAAACTGTAATATCGTACTGTATTGTAAAAATAAAAAGAAAGAAGGAATAGAAAATGAATGATAACAAAGTAGATGTTTTGTTGGGACTCCAATGGGGAGATGAAGGCAAGGGAAAAGTGGTCGATTTTCTTTCTGAAAAATATGACGTGATTGCAAGATTTCATGGTGGTGCCAATGCAGGACATACCCTTAAGATTGGCAATATGACCCATGTTCTGCACTTGATACCGTCAGGAATTTTTCACAGTGATAAGTTGAATATAATAGGGAGCGGAGTCGTTATCGACCCTTATATTTTTAAACATGAATGTGATGACCTGCATAATCTGAGCGTGAAGTTCGAGGACCGTCTTCTCATTGCAAAACGTGCCCATCTCATCCTTCCGACACACCGTATGCTTGATGCCGTTTATGAAAGCAGCAAGGGTGCCAATAAAATAGGCAGTACCCTTAAGGGCATAGGACCTGCATATACCGACAAGGTGGCTCGTTTGGGATTGAGAGTCGGTGATATTAAGGATGAGGTTTTTCAGTCAAAATATGAAGCTTTGAAAAAACAGCATCTTGATATTGCCAAGTCGTATGGTTTTGACTGTGACTCCTTCCGCATCGATAATATGACTTTGGAAGAATATGAGAAAGAATGGCTTGCTGCCATAGAATATCTTAAGACTTTGCAACTTGTTGATTGCGAATGCTATATAAATCATCTTCTTGATGAGGGCAAGACAGTTTTGGCCGAGGGAGCACAAGGAACCATGCTTGATGTGGATTTTGGAACCTATCCGTTTGTGACTTCTTCGAGCAGTATTTCCTCAGGAGTATGTCTGGGGTTGGGAGTTCCGCCAAACAGAATAGGTAAAATATACGGAATTGCCAAGGCATACTGTACTCGTGTAGGTGCAGGACCGTTCCCGACCGAACAGGATAATGAAACAGGTGAAATGCTGCGACTGAAAGGCGGTGAATACGGGGCTACTACAGGACGTCCGAGACGCTGCGGGTGGATTGATCTTGTACAACTCAAATATTCCATTATGATTAATGGCGTCACCGATTTGATTATCACAAAACCTGATGTGCTCAATCAATTTGATACCATTAAGGCATGCACTTCATATTATCTTTATGGCAAACAACTGATTGACTA
>JAFYJP010000002.1 GCA_017538085.1 Bacteroidales bacterium
GGGTTTGTAATAAGTTTTGAAAAACTGATTGGTGAAGCGCCCAGGCATTTATGGAATCATGGATTGGACTCCACGATTTTCTATAAAATTGACTATGAAGGCAATGTGCTGCAAAAAAATGGGCTGGAACATCACAAATGCACCGAAAATATAAGAAACAGAAATCATCTACTGTATGATGAAGAACAGGGCAAGTTTTATTTTTACATGAGCAGTGACTGGGATGCAGAGCCAAAAGGGTTTATTGTATTTCAACTGGATAGTGATTTTAACCTTATCGAAGAAAACATAATGCCCAAGACCCAGGGATATGGCAACTACACCTATTATCTTCGTGACACTTGGCATATAACTGACGGAATAACATTGAAAAGGACATCCGATCATACAACAATATTAGGAGCATCAATGCGATTAGCGATACGAGCAAACACTTATCAATCAGCCGTCTGTATGGAAATTAACGACAATGCAAGAGTACTTGACAGCACACAATTTGGCACTATGCTATGGGATGACGTAATACATAAGACTTCGGTTCCAGCACACGGAAGCATGGACTGGGTGGATGAAAACAGAATATTCTTCGGATACACACCCCACGCACTATATAAGTATGCCTTTGGGTTACCTGCTGAACATCAATACTTTATGCTGACGTTGTTGGACCGGAATCTGAATACAACCAAAGAATTGTATTATTCCATAAAGACTGACAGTACATTTCTGTGGGTAAACACCCTTAAGGCTACAAGTGACGGCGGATGCATAATAGGCGGTCATTTCTGGAATTTTGTGGACAATCCTATTTATCAGCATCAATATCTACAGAGTGTAATAACAAAATTTCCGGCAGAGGCATTTGATAGAATTGACGCCCCACACCAGTATGGTTTGCAAATTGCCATCGCATATCCCAATCCTGGCAATGACGAGTTGAATATTCGCACCACGTTGCAGAATGCTGTTGCGGAAGTCTATAGCCTGCAGGGACAATTAATGTGCAGTCAGCCGCTTAATGATATTATCACATCATTTAGTACGGACAGCTGGTCGTCAGGGACATACCTCTGGCGTGTGATAAAAGACGGCCAGGTATGCGAACATGGCAAGTGGGTGAAAATGTAGAAAAAAACGTGTTTGTAAGTGGATATTTCGTAATAAACAAAAACACCTCAACCCCTGTGTTACAATGAGTTGGAATGGGAATTATCCTGACTTCGCTGCGGAAGTCATCTATGACCACAGCGATGACCCAAGTCTCGGCACAGTTACGTATCTGCCTATTATGGAAATGTATCCTATAGGTGATGCCAATTCCGATGGTTATGTCAACATTCTCGATATTGTGCTGATAGTCAATATAATTGAGAACTTTTAGTACCACTCCCACTTCCTGACCAATCTCAACATCCAAGTTGGAATCAGCTTGATTAGGAATACGCCTATGTGATTGATGATTCCGGGTGTGACACGCCATTTGCCTCTGAACATGGCATTCAACCCTTTTTGAGCAAGTTTTTCAGGGGTTACCATATAACCGAGTCTGAGACCAGTCTTCCTTGCACTGTCACTGAGATTATAAAGATTGGTGGATACAGCACCGGGACATACTGCCGTGACATAAACACCTTCCCTTTTCAATTCAATATGAACAGAACGGCTGAAACTTCTAAGGTAACTCTTTGTGGCACTGTAAGTTGAAAGTCTTTGAACTGCTATATCGGCAGTAATGGAACTCATATTGAGAATATAGCCTTTGTGCCGCACCCGCATACCTTTTCCAAAGTAATATATCAGCATAGATGGTGTGAAGACGTGAAGATTGAGAATCTGCCGGGTGAAGTTTTCATCGGTGTCAAGGAAATCACTATTGCGATAAATGCCGGCATTGTTGACAAGCACCTCGATTTCAATGTTGTTGTCGGTACAGTAATCGAAAAGCTCTTTTGCGGCATCCTGCGTTGCAAGGTCACGTTCAAGCGCTTTCACATCAACTCCGGATTCTTCTTCGATTTCTTTTGCACGGGTAAAAATGCTGTTCTCATTACTGACAATCAGCAGATTATAGTCTCTCTTTGCAAGCTGGCGGGCATATTGGAGTCCTATTCCCGAACTGGCACCAGTGACTAAGGCATATTTACGGCTTTCAGCACGGTTACAGGGTTTACTAATATCAGAAGACATGGAAAAATTTGGGCATAAAAAAGAGCGGAAGACGAGACTCGAACTCGCGACCCCGACCTTGGCAAGGTCGTGCTCTACCAACTGAGCTACTTCCGCTTATTGCATCCAGATTTCCTTTTCTGTTTGCGCTGCAAAGGTAATACTTTTTTCTGAATCAACATTATTTTTCAAAAAAAATTTTTATTGTTGTCAATAATCTTTAATATATGCCTTTCGCCGTGGGGTAATTCCACAATAAATATTATCTTTGCAAATAATCTTTTCCCAGTGCAAGGTATTAACAAATGCAGAAGCGTTGCTTAAATAACAGACCATGAGCAGAATTCTACCTTTTATATTGTGTCTTTTAACACCTTTGCTGACATGGTCTCAAGAAGGCGACTGGGATTTGTATGTAAATGAAAACTTCGACTTCACATTTGAATATCCGGCTGATTTCTTTGCCCCAGTAAAAGGGAGTGAAGATGCTAACGGTCAACGATTTATTTCCAAAGACGGACACGGTCTGATTAGTGTCTATGGTGGAATTAACCTCAACCAAAAAAGTCTCCAGCAGGAATATGATGATGAACTGTTGAGACTCAAAAGAAACAAAACAGAGGTTTATTATTCGGAAATAAACACCATGCCATTTCAGGCTGTCATCGGAGAATACACCATCAAAGGCAGGCAACTAGACAATTTCTTCATAAGACGCACTATATGGTATGATTCATTTTATGCCACAATAGTCTATAGTTGCAATATCAAATCCGAGCCATCATTACGAAAGTATGAAACCGAAATCGTGAAATCATTAGATGTTTATGGCAAAAGTTACAAACCCCAGTCCGAGCTGATAAGCAATGTATGGATAAATGATACCATCAGAATACCAGATGAGGTTGAAAGTCCTGACATCGCTGATTTTTGGCTTGCCTATTCCGAAAAATACCCATATATAATAACACAGACTGTCAGCAATCTGATTCTTCATCCAGATAAATTGCCTGATGATGTTGACACCTGGTCAATAGACAGGAAACACGGATACATTGGGTGCAAAATAATCAGTAATTTTGATTTATGGATGGAAATGTTCTGCTGGAACAGGACGAATGGACATAAGTTATTGGCTGTCAGTTACAATGACCCGTATCAGATTATTTTTTTCTATGATTATAATCCTGCAACCCATGAACTTCTTCCAGCCACAGATGTGATGAGCAGTCTTAACTACAGTCCTGATTTTGTTGCCCGTCTTCCGCATACTGGAAAGAGCATTTTTCTTTACGAGCAGTCAAATATCACCAAACCTGTGGCATATCTGCGCTGGAACGGCAACGGATTCACATATCAGAATGCAGCTAATTAGTTAACAATTATGGAAAAAGCGGATAACAGGAAAAATCCTTCTTGGGCAGTTTCATTGATACCATTGGTGTTTTTAATATTATTGTTGTTTTTCGTAATCAAGTTTTTTGGAACAGAAGCATTGTCAGGTGGAAGTCAGGTAGCCCTCCTATTGTCTGCCGGCCTAACGATATTCATATCAACTGTCTTCTACAAGGTTCCATGGGATGACTTTGAAAATGCCATGCAAAGCAACATCAAGACTGTATGTATTTCATTGATTATCCTGTTGTTGATAGGAGCGATAGCGGGTTCATGGATGGTGAGCGGTGTGGTTCCAACCCTGATTTATTACGGCATGAAGATAATCTCGCCAAAGATATTTCTTTTTGCCGCTTGCATATTATGTGCGCTGATATCACTTATGACCGGCAGTTCATGGACCACAATTGCGACAATAGGGGTTGCGTTGATAGGAATTGGGATTGCTGAAGGCTTCAGTCCCGGCTGGATAGCAGGGGCTATAATTTCAGGGGCATATTTCGGCGACAAGATTTCACCGCTGTCCGACACAACCATTCTTGCTTCTTCATCTACGGAAACCCCGTTGTTCACACACATCAGATATATGATGATAACGACCGTTCCATCGTTTACAATAGCATTGATAATATTCCTGACTGTCAGCATATTACAAAAAACAAGCGATGTCGTTCAAGTTGATGTATTCTCTTCGGCATTGGCAAACACATTTAACATTTCCCCATGGCTTCTTTTGGTACCGGTGCTGACGGCGATAATGATAATTATGAAAGTGCCCGCATTGCCCACATTATTCATTGCATCGTTATTGGCCGGCATTTTTGCCTTAATATTTCAGCCGGATATCGTCTGGCAGATAGCAAACGATGGTGGAGACGGATTCACATCGCTGACATTCCGGGACGGTTTCAAAGGACTGATGCAGACATATTATGGCTCGACAAACATAGACACGGGCAGTGCTCAAGTAAATGAATTAGTGTCAACGACAGGTATGAACGGTATGCTGAACACCGTATTTCTGATAATGTGTGCTATGGTTTTCGGGGCATCGATGATGGGAAGCGGCATGATTCGCAGCCTCACCGACCAACTGATAAAGATTGTCAGAAACAGGACAGGACTTGTAGCATCTACAGTTACGACAGGCATTATATCCAACATCACCACGAGCGACCAGTATCTGTCAATAATAATCACAAGCAGTCTTTTCAAGGACCTATACAAAGAGAAAGGTTACGAGAGCAGGCTTCTGAGCCGTTCTGCGGAAGATTCCGCGACCGTGACCTCCGTGCTTATACCATGGAATACCTGTGGTATGACGCAAGCAACCGTTCTGCGTGTACCTACGATGGTTTATTTCCCCTATTGTTTCTTCAATCTGATTTCACCGCTAATGTCGATTTTCATTGCAGCAATCGGATTTAAAATCAGGAGAAATGTAAAAGCCGTAACAAACGAGGAATCAGGAAATCAAAGCACCAAAAACATATAGACAATATACGACAACAGCAGCACTGTGCCGCCGATTTTGTTAAGGTCGTATGGCTTTTTGACGAGTATCAAGACAAACATGAGCAATGTCAAAGCCAACATCCAGACGAAATCAAATGAAAAGTTACTCCATGCAAACCTGATAGGAGTAATAGTTGCCGAAACGCCAATAATGCAGAATATGTTGAAAATGTTGGAACCGACTATATTTCCCACAGCAAGGTCACTTTCCTTCTTTATGGCAGCGATAATTGATGTCACCAATTCAGGAAGACTGGTTCCCAATGCAACTATTGACACTGCTATGATTCTCTCTGAAACACCAAAATCACGGGCTATTGCTGAAGCTCCATCTATCAGCAAATCAGCGCCATAAGACAAGGCAAAACACGATGCTATCACAATTAGAACTGACGCAAAAAGAGGATAAGTCTTCTCCCCTTTCATATCTTCAACCTTAATTTTCTCCTTGTCCTTTTTAGCATTCCTAATCTGCAACAATAAAAACATCATCAGGCAAACAAGTCCCGCTATGCCTTCAACTCTGCTTATTTCTCCGTCGGTTGCAGCAGAGGCAAACAAAAGGGATGCCAGCATAAGTATCGGTATATCGAATTTTATGGTCTCACTTGTTATCAGCATCTGATGAATTAATGCTGAACTGCCGAGAATCAGTGCTATATTGGCAATGTTGGAGCCAACAACGTTTCCTATGGAGATTTCCGGATGCCCTGAGATGGCAGCATTAACGCTCACCAACAGTTCTGGTGCCGAAGTGCCAAACGCTACTACTGTCAAACCTATCACCAATGGTGACACATTAAACTTCCTGGCAATGGAAACTCCACCACGAACAAGGAATTCACCGCCTAAAAGCAACAGAACAAAACCGCCTATCAATTGTATCCATTCCATAATGAAAAATCATATAAATAATAGCCGAAAAAACTTTGCAAATATACTACTTTTGTATTTTTAAAGAATCATACAATGCTGAAATTAGTTATTTTTGACTTAGACGGAACATTACTCAACACCATCGGCGATTTGGCTGATGCGACAAACTATGTGCTAACACAACACAAACACCCGACACATACATTGAATGAATACAATGCATTCATCGGTAATGGCATCAGAAAACTCATCGAACGCTCTGTTCCTGAAGAGTTCCGCACCAAAGAATATCTTATCGGTTTCACACTCGAATTTCTCGACTATTATAAAAAACACATTAACGAAAAGACCTATCCTTACAAAGACATACCATTGTTACTCAGTACATTACAAGACCACAAGCTCAAATTGGCTGTTGCATCCAATAAGTTTCAGGAAGGTGTGGATTTTCTGCTCAAATACTATTTCCCGGAAATAGATTTTGCTGCAGCGGTGGGTCCGGGCGGTGACATCTCCACAAAACCAGACCCAAAAATGGTCAACAAGATTTTATCCACAGTCAACGTCAGTCCGGACGAAACCCTTTATCTCGGGGATTCAAATGTGGATATGATTACTGCGCGCAATGCAGGAATCAAGCCTATCGGTGTCTCATGGGGCTATCGCACACGCAAAGAGCTTGAAGAGAACGGTGCATGGCGCATTATCGACAATCCGATGGATTTCTACGACCTATACGTAAAATAACATATAAATATGAAAATCAACTTAAAACTCACATTTATCATACTCGTGTCAGTACTGTTCTCATGCAACAGTCACGACAAAATGTCCGACAATATAGCAGCAAGAGACAACATCAATGTTGATGAAATAACCCAACAACATCTTAAGGAATGGCAGAGCGACAAATTCGGGATGTTTATTCACTGGGGGCTTTATTCTATTCCTGCAGGGATATGGAACGGCAAACATGTCAATTATTATGCTGAACAGATAATGAATCATGCGCGCATACCTGTCGCTGATTATGAGCAACTTGCAAAGCAATTCAATCCGATGGGATGGAATGCCGACTCAATTGTTCTGCTTGCAAAGGATGCCGGTATGAAATACATTGTCTTTACCTCAAAACATCACGACGGGTTCTGCATGTTCAAAACCGCCACGACCAATTACAATGTTGTTGACGCGACTCCATTCGGGCGCGATGTCGTTAAGGAACTGGCAGATGCCTGTCACCGTCACAGCATGAAATTCGGGCTATACTACTCTCTACCCGACTGGCATTTCAGTGGGGGAATACCACGTCTCGAAGCAGACACGACCACTGACTGCACCCAGTATGTGAACCAAGTTTACAGTCCTCTCGAAACCATCACCGACGAGTTGGAAGAATACATTGTGTCACAGCTCACGGAACTACTAACCAACTACGGCGAAATTGAAACTATATGGTTCGATATGGGACTTCTGACGCCAGAACAGAGCAAGCATTTTAGGAAAGTTGTGAAATCCATTCAGCCATCATGTCTCATCAGTGGCAGAATCATGAATTATCAGGGCGATTATCTCACGCTTCCTGACAACGGCGACGTAGCAGGATATGAAGGCATCGCATGGGACAATCCGGCATCCATGTATGGAACATGGGGATACAAGTCATGGCAGAAACGCATAGATGAAAAACTTCAATGCAAACAGCAGATATTAAGGTTAATGCAAACCGTAAGTCACGGCGGAGTCTTCCTGCTCAACATCGGTCCTGACGGTGATGGCAATGTCATTGATTACGAAAAAAATGTTCTGAGAGATATCGGCAGATGGACTTCAGCCAACAGCGAAGCAATCTACGATAGTCAGCCCACAATGTTTGACAAACTTGACAATGCCTGTTGTACAAGGAAGGGAAACAAGTTGTACATCACCATATCAGATATAAGCAAACCAGTTGTCTGCAAAAATATTCACAGTCAAATTGACAGTATATACTGCCTGTCGGATAAAGATTTACCCGTCAATCACATCATGGACGGCAATGATTTGGTAATCAGTTGTAAAGATACGTCACACGACCTTATTACCATCGTATTGGCATTTAAGGATGAGGACATAAAAATCGGGCATTCGTATATATTGCCGGAAGAGGACGGCAGTATAATCCTCACCGGAGACAACGCCATCACCCATGCAGCCGTTGACGGACGTAGCTATATGACTACACAAGCCAATTTCTGGAAGTCGTGGTTTGTTGACGTGAAAAAGTCAGGAACATACAATGCTTTTGCTGTTTATCTCCCAGACGTTGACGAAAAAGTATTGTCATTAAACGTTGGCAATCAAACAATTACACACACTTTCCCAGGCGTTGACAAGATGGTTCAAACCACCTACATAGGTAAGA